>NZ_JRVI01000046.1:0-191481 GCF_000783375.1 Sphingomonas sp. Ant20 | reverse complement strand
TCACGCGGTGTTCAGCGCCACGTGGCAGCGGTGCCGCGTACATTTCGCGCGCAACGCTACGGCCCATGCCGGCAAGAGCGGGCGGCGCGTCGTCTCGGCCTTCATCGCCACCGCGTACGCACAAGAGACGCCCGAAGCCGCCAAGGGTCAGTGGCGCAAGGTCGCCGATCAGCTCAGGCCCAATGTCCCCAAGCTCGCGAAGCTCATGGACACTGCCGAGGAGGACGTGCTCGCGTACATGTCGTTCCCGCCACAGCATCGCACCAAACTACATTCGACCAATCCACTTGAGCGCCTCAACGGCGAGATCAAGCGGGCGCACCAATGTCGTCGGCATCTTCCCCAACGAGGATGCCATCACCCGGCTGGTCGGGGGCCATTCTGCTCGAGCAAAATGATGAGTGGGCGGTTCAGCGGGGGCGCTACATGACACTGGAAAGCGTGACGCAATTGAGCGATGATCCCACCGTCACGTTGTCGTCCATGGCGGCGTGATCGACCCGGCCATGTCCGGAGATCAAAGCGGCTACGCCGCTGAAGCTACACCACGCGGTGGGACACGATCGTCTGGGTTGCTGTCTCGAAACGAGTTGGCGTCTCCCGGCGAAGCCGGGACCGTCGCTCTATTCCGCTTCGCTTCACCGAGCCCGTAGCCGGTCTCGGCCCGTTCGGGTGACGATCGACTGACGGGCGCGCAGCGCGGCAACTTCTTTCCGGAAAGCGGCAACTTCCTTCCATCTTGGCCCGGCCGGGGCTGCACCGCCGAACAGCGCACTGTGCCCGTCGACATTGGAGCGCAGAGAGGGGGCACGGACTGGGCAGGTGTCCACCGCGCCTGCGCGAGGGGGCGCGTCTCCGGCGACCCAGCGTTGCGCCGCGACGCTTCGTGCAGGCGGGCTTCACCCCCCTCTTGAGGCGCAATCCTTGGGACGCTCAGGGCCTTGTACGATCAACCCGCAAGGGGTCCGGGCGCTTCGCTACGGCTTTTTTTTCGCATGCGAAAAAAAGTGATCGCGGCCCTTCCCCGTCCTGTCGGGCGCCTGTCGAGCGGGGATGAAACCCGCCGGCTTCACAGGAGCCTCGGACATGTTCAACGATATCTGGATCGCCCGCAAAAACGCCATGGGCCTCGCAAGAACCTTGATGGTGGCAACCATGGTCATCGCCGTCGGCACCCAATATTCCGTCATCACCGCCGAAGATCACGACAGCTCGCTCACGATCGTCAACGAGTACGACCCTTACGCCTGAGCCTCCCGGGGGGCTTCGGCCCCCCTCCCCTCTGCGCTCGTCAACCGTGAAGGCGCCGGAGCGGGCATCGAGCCCGCCCCGGCCCTGCTGCGCAAGCACGGCAGCGCCGCGAGACGAAGGGCTTCTACTTCTTTCTATCCACCGCTTGGGTGCGGGATCCAAATTCAGACGGTATCTCTTCCGGAGGCGGGCGATCAGCTCCACGCCCTCCGGACAGGCGGCAGTTCCTCTAACACCTTCATCAGCCGTGGGTCGCGCAGGAGCGTCACCCATTCGCGGCCATAGGTTCGCGACGCCAGATAGAAGGTAGACCCTTCGCACTCGACCATTCGGCAGCGCTCCAGCTTGTCGACCAGCGAATAATCAGAGCCGTGGCGTGCCACGATGTCTTCCAGCTCGGCCCGCATCAGAGTCCCGCATTTGCAGCAGCGAGTCCGGACCAACGCCTTCATCCGGAGCATATCGCCAGCGCTGTCCATCCAGCGGGGCCACAGGGCAACGATGTTGGCAGCCGTTTCCATGATCGCACGATACGCCGCGATCGGCGTGGTCGTCCAGCATCAGCCTCGACGTGAAGTCTTTTCCAGCTCGACGATCCGCGCGGCATTTCGGGCTCGTACGTCCTGGCCGGGGCGCTCCCCCGCGCAAGCCCGCCAGCGGGCTTCTCCACTCCGTTTCGACCCTTTGGGTGCGCGAGCGACCTATGCCCCGGCCGTCCTGTCGCCTGTCGAAAGGCCCCGATCGTCGGGGTCAATGGCAGGAGACCATCATGGCCGAGCAAACGCCTCAATCGAACCACGCCAAGGGTGGCGCAGCGGAGATCGCCCGCCTCAACGACTGGCTGCGCGAGCATCTCACCGCCCCGGGCAACAACCGTGTCGTGATGACCAGGGGGATCGCAGACCTGATCGGCGACGTCAGCCTCTTCCGAAACTTCCGCAAGCGGGCGGAGCTGCTCCGCGCGGTTCGCGACTTCGATGCCTTTGATGACGCGATCGATCCGTACGGCGAGCACGACCTGGGCCGGTTTCGGTTTGAAGGCACCGACTGCTACTGGAAGATCGACTATTACAATCATGACCTGAGCGCGGGCTCGGAGGATCCGGCAGATCCCTTCAAAACTACGCGCGTCCTGACGATCATGCGCGTCGACGAACGATGATGCACCGCCCCGGCGTGATGGCGTCGGGGCTCTTCGTTCTGCCGAGAGGATCGGATCACGAATGTCGAGACCCGCCTCCCCACTCAACGCCCTGCGATGAGCGCAACCGAGCGCGTGCGACGGAAACGCGAGGTCGACTTCCCACGTGGCAACGTCCGTCATGAAGCGGCATTCTTCCCGATGAGATCGAGTGCCTCAATGCCCGTGACCTCGCCGCGGAATTCGATAGCGACCAGCTGAAGGTCGCGATTTGGGCAACGACGGTTGTACGGGAAGGGTGATTGGCGCGCGTGGGAGGCAAGACCGTCGCGTGGGTCGGCGCCTCCCCTGCCCTACCAACGTCCGAAAGGCTCTGTCGTCGACTCTGTCCATCGTGACGACCGGGCGGAGCCAGCGTCAAGGATCCGCGGTTCCCCCAATTTTGACGCGGCCTTCGCTTCGCTTCGACCACGACAAAATCGGCACCCCCCCGCCCCGCTTGCGCGGCCGCTGCGCGGTCCTGTGACCCTGACCCCACCCGATCGTCAGCCGGCATCCGTCTCAACGAACAGACGGAGGTTCACATGCACGTCCAAACCGCACGCACCCAGGCATGGCTCGCTGAATTTGCAAGCATCCAAGCGGAGATCGCAGCACACGGGATGCCCGAGCCGGCACCCCCGCCCGCAGTAAAACGGACGCGCAAGCTCAAGCCGCTCTGGGAGGAATGATCACCGATGGGGCTGCTTCGGCAGCCCTCAATGCACAGACACGCGGCGCTATTTTTCGTGGGCCCGCGTTGGATCGCAAGGCGCCGGCCGCGGATTTCGGACAGCCGTCCTCGCCACATCGACGCCGGATTACGCCGATGCCGCGCTTTGTCCGTTTTTGCGCGGTTCTGAGGTGGCGGCCGCGATGCTTCGGCGTGGAGTTTCCCGGTTGCGGCGCCTTTCGGGGCTGGTTGGTTTTTCGGCGGGCAGTTCGATACGGCCTGGCGGGTCGCCTTTGTGCGAAATCGCACGTTTGGACCTACCGCGTCGCTAGTTGGTAGCAACCAGGCAGCGATGCAGTAGCACGCTGTTGGAAGCCCGTCATTTTCAGTATGTCATTGCACACGAGGAAAAGTGACCTCGTCACTGTGTAAGCGCACTGGCGGTTCTGGGCTTGCTAGCATCTTGCTACCAAGCAGCAAGCGTGCAAGTAGCTACGTAACAGCAACCCGATAGCGCCAAAGCCGCATCATAACCGCAGTCATGTCGCCATCAACAACCAATAAGGTTGCGACAAGACCGCGACGCGATCGCGTCAAGGCCGCTAGACGCTAGCGACCAACATGCGCTATAGTGGCGCTTGAGTGCTGGCTGCTACTTGGTAGCAACCAGGCCGCAAGCGGAGAGCAGCATGCCAGTCATTAGCTTCGTGTCCCCGAAGGGGGGGTGGGCAAAACCACCGCAACACTCCTGCTTGCTGGAGAACTCGCGGACGCGGGTGGCACCGTGCGCCTTATCGATGCTGACCCGAACCTTCCGCTGGTTGAATGGGGGCAGCTGCCGGGACGTCCAGATGCCATCACTGTCGTTGGATGCCGCGATGAAAACGCGATCATCGACGAGATCGAGAGGGGCGCGTCGGAAGCGCGCTTCACGCTGGTCGACCTCGAAGGCGCGGCGACCGCGACCGTCACGTTCGCAATCGCGCAAAGCGATCTGGTGATCATTCCTTGCAAGGGGTCGCATCTGGATGCCACCCAGGCTGCCCGCGCTATCAAGCTTGTCAAACAGACGGCACGAGGCACCAGGACAGAGATCGATTATGCAATCCTGTTCAGCCAAATTCCGCCGGCGCTGCGCTCGAACAATCAGAAGGACATCGCGGAGCAGTTCAACGATGCTGAAATTCCAGTCCTTCCGGTCATGATCTACAATCGCGAGGCCTATCGCGCGATGTTCGCCGCTGGTGGAACGCTTCGCACCATCAACGACAAAGGCGTCGGTAATATGAAGGCAGCGCTCGAGAACGCCGAGGCCTATGCGGCAGCAGTGATCGCAAGGCTGCGTAAGGCGCGTACCGTGAAGGAGGCAGCATGACCCGGTCCCGGCTCGATCTCTCGGAGTTCGATGATACGCCCCCGAACAAGGATCCAGCCAAGCTACGCGAGATCAGCGACGGGGCGGGCTTTCCGTCGCGTCCGGCCGTTCCCGCTGTAGCTGCCCCGCCTGTAGCGGCGCCCGTGCCTCAAGAGCGCCCCCAAGCCGGGACATTCCAACGGCCGCCACGCGTAACCGGCAATCGCAATATCGCGATCAACGTGAGGGTAGATCCCGAGACCGCTGCGCGACTCTATGCTCTTCGTGACGCGGACCCGGCACGCAAACGCGTGCTCGCCGACGTCGTCGCAGACGCGACGCTCCTGCTCTACGAGCGCGAGATTGGCGGGGCTGCTCCATAGGTAGGGCAGGGGGCTTGCATGGCCGTCAGTGCGGCGACGCAACGCAATCCTGGTTGACCGCCCGCGCGCCGCTGAACCTCGTTAAAGGCGGCCCCACGATCGAATGGATAGGGCGTGATACCCCGCTTGGCAGGACCGAGACGGCGCCCGAAACACCATACGAGCCGCGCTAGCGTGCAGCGGCGCATGGGCGATCGCCAGCCACCAACACGGCGCATCTATGGTCGGCCTGCAGGGGAGGGGGGCAGCCTGATCCGGCGCCGTCAATCTGCTTTCGGGTATCCTGCTCGGCCGCGCTGAAGCGAGCGCCGGCCGTCAGCCTCCGTCGGCACAACACCCAGACAGGCCGTGGCTGCCAAGACTAGGGAACCGCTGCGCGTTCGATCCCAGCCAATGCCCTTACCGCATAGAATGGCGGATCGAAGGTCATCCCTTGCCCACGCTAGGTTCGATCAAATCCCATCGGTTTCCGTAGAGGTCTTCGAAGACCGCCACCGTGCCATATGGTTCATGGCGAGGCGCTTCGACAAAACGGATGCCCCGCTGCGTGTAAGCGAGGTGGTCACGGGCAAAGTCGTCTGTTTCGAGAAACAGGAACACGCGACCCCCCGCTTTGATCGCCGATCGCCTCACGTTGCCGGTCGCCAACCGCTCGCGCTAGTAACAGTCCGTTCGCCGCACCATGCGGCGCGACCACCACCCACCGCTTGTCATCAGTCAGCACGGTATCTTCACGCACTTCGAAGCCAAGCTTCTGAACGAAGAAGGAGAGCGCGGTGTCATATTCGTCGACAAGGAGAGTGGTCAGGTTCAAGCGTTGAGGCATCCGATCACGCTGCCCTGGTCTGGACGCCAAGCCAACGCCGGCTTTTCGCCTGGATGGTGGATCGAGAAGCCTAGCCTAGCGACGCAAGCTGGCTTGCCACCGCTTTGCCGCCGTGTTTCGAGATGGCCGTCGCGATTGCCCGGGCATCCGCTTTGTCGATCGCTGCAATTTTAACCCGCTCGAGCGCTGCGGTGAGAACCGGACGACCAGCGTCCCGAGCCGTCTGCTCCGCCGCCTTTGCCTGTTCATCCAGATGAGCAAGTTCCGCTTTTAGAGCTTCCCGCCGAGCCTCGATTGTTGCGAGATCGACGACGTTTCTTGATCGGGCCATTCTTCGAATCCGGTTCCAATAGAGAACAACTTACCATGTTGCGGGCGATCCGGGAGATAGCAGGTAGGCGTACCTGATCGTGCAAACGCCTTGCGCCGGGACCACAAGACCGAAAGCTACTTGTCGCAAGCGCACAGTCAATCACTTTTCACCTCCGCGTTTGGAGTGATTTAGCTCCAAAGAGGTCGTTGTTTCATGAGGATAGGCAATTACTAGGGATGGCAGGATATGCCTCACGGCACCAATGTTTAACATTGGCTTGTGGGGGCCGCTGCACGGGGCTTTTAGGATGAATGTAGGCCTGCGGTTGAAGGACGAATTGGTCGCCGAGATCGACCGCGTTGCCGCGGCGAATGGGCAAACCCGCAGCAGCTGGATGGCAAGCGTACTGGCCAACGCCGTGCTGGCCCCGGAGAACGATGACATCCCGGTGCTGCCAATTCAGGGCAGGGGGCATCCCGACGACCTCGTTCGCGTCACCGTCCGACTCGACCGGAGCGAGGTCGAAGGCATCGACACCGTAGCGGCGCCGATGAAGATGACGCGAAACGAATGGATCAAACGCACGCTTCGCTGGCAGCTTTGGGACAAGGCGGGCGTGCTGAGGCTGGCTCCGGCCACCCAGGTTGAGATCGTCAAATTGCGCAAGCAGGTGCTTCTGATCGGCCGAAACATCAACCAGGCGGTCCATGCGATGAACGCAGCGAACCAGCCCGAAAGCTCGCTCGACACAGCTCGCATCGCCGGTCCCTTTATCGAAAAATGTGAAGAGCTGAACGCGCTGCTGTTTACGACCCGGCTGGCCCTCTCGGCCGCGATCGGGGCAGAGGTCGGGTACTGGACCGAAACCTACCGAGGTTCAGCAGCGTGAGCTTCCGCTTCTCTTCCGGGACGATGGACTTCATGGCGGGCGTCTTCGCGCCGCCGAAGAAGTACCGCCTCGGGACTGGAGGCGGCAGCGCAAAGGGCCCGAGTACCGGGGGCACGATGCTCGGCCTTGCCGTCGCATCGATGTTCCCGAAGGCCGCATCATCTTTGGCCACGTCGCGTGCCAGTGCGCAGGCGAAGCACGCTTTCGGGGGCGGATCGCAGGCCCGGATAAACGGCCGTGCAGTGATGACTGCGGATCGCACATCACGTCGAGTTCCAGAGGTTATGGTGCGGATCACGGGGCGTCAGCATGGCGGCGGACACGTCCTTGCCAACTTCGCATACATCAGTCGGCTGGGCCATGGTCCCGACGAGGAACTCGGGCTTGAAACCAGCGAGGGCGTCGTGCTGCGCGACGGACGGGACATGCAGATTCTCGCGAAGGATTGGCACAACTTCGAGATGGACGGGGACGCCAGGCGCAAGGGTGCAACGTCCATCTCGATGATCCTTTCGATGCCGTCGGGGACCGATCCGGAGCGTTTGAAAGCGGCGGCCCTGGACCTCGCACGCGAGGAGTTTGCGAACCGGTCGTGGGTTGCCGGCCTTCACGTCGATCGCGACCATCCGCACGTTCACATCACGATCGCGCGTCGCGATTTCGACGGGCGCCGCTTTCATCCGGACCGAGATGATCTGTTTCGATGGCGGCAACGCTTCGCCGAGAAGCTCCGCGAACGCGGCATCGAGGCCAACGCCACGCCGACCAGGGCGCGCGGTATTGACCCCGCGCATGAGCACATTGCGGTACAAAAGATGCGCGACAAGGGGCAGGTTCCGCGGCTCGATAGGAGCCGGGCGGAGCGCGCCATGCGCCTCCGCGACCGAGGTATATCCGACCCGGTCGAGGCCATTATTGCAAGTCGGCAGGCAACCGTTCGCGCGACCTATATGCGATCCGTCGCAGAGCTGTCGGCTTCGCCCTCCCTTGCCGATCAGGTGGTGGCACAGAGCCTCGGGCGGTTCGTCGCGGCATTGCCGCCGCCCGAGCCCAACTCCGCTCGGGCAATGCGTGCCGCTTCACCGTCCCGCACGCGCGGCGCGATCGTCGATGCTCGGACGCGCCCGGCTGTTGCGGACCCCGGGCGCGATCCGATCACCGCAGCACTGGAACGTTCACGCGTCATGCGTGGAAAGCTGGAGGCCAAGCAAGCACTCCGGGAGAGCCCCGAGCGGACCGAAGACACTCCGCATGAACACCGACCCTCAGTGGTATCCGAGCGCCTTCGTTCGCTTATGGCCGAGGCCGAACGGCAGGCCACAGCACCGACGCCAAGCAAGCCGGAGGAGGTCCTTCGCGAGATATTGGATCGTGATCGCTCAACTCTGGACCGCGCGCGTTCGCCGGATAGGGGGAGGCCAGAACGATGAGTACGGACCAGGTAAGCGTTGCTCTGGCGGGCGTTCTGGACGCGTTGACGCTCGTTCAGGAGCAGCTCGATGCGCTGACCGAGAGCAGCCAGCGCATTGAGGCGACACACAAAGAGATCGTCAGCAGGCTCGACACGATCGATGCGGGCCAGGCCGCCGTGACGGATCTAACGCCGATCCTCGAGATGATCCTAGCGCGATCGATCGACGATCGTGAGATCATGAAAACGCAACTGGGTACGATTGCGGCGGCGATCGGCTTCGCCCATGCCGCCGCTAACGGTAACCGGGCACCCCTGCCTGTCGCAGTAGCCAGCGATCCGCTCCTCGAGCGCTTTATCCTAACCCAGCCTGCGGATCTGGCATCGAAGGAACGGGCTTTGACGGACTGGCGCAACGCCGCGTCGACCACCACCACCGCGGAGCTTATCTCTTTCCTGAACCATCAGCAGCAGCCCTCACCAACGGATACCTCAGAATCCCGGGTCCTGCGCTACCGCCTGGTGGCAATTACGCGGGCCGAGATCAAGGGGAGGGGGGCCGCGCCGCCAGGACCGCCGGACACCACGGTTGCGGGCGATCGAACGGCCTCGGCTTGCATGATCCGGTCCCACCAACTTGCCGGCCTATGGCGAGCAGGGGAAAGCGCAGCGCTATACAGTGAACCCGAACTGGCAGGCGCAATAGATCTCTTCGACGATACGGAGCGCAGGCTGGGGTCTGCGGCTGGTGTGGATTTTCCACCCGAGCTCGGCTCGCTTCACAGCGATCTAGCAACCCGCATCGAGGCAGGCGAACGGCCGAGCATAGGTGACAGTGGCCCGGCTTACAGCAGCGAACGTGCGACTACGGTCGAGCCCAGCAAGGACCGTTAGACGGCGTCCGGTAGAGTGAATTGACGGCTTCCGACCAGATTACGAAGTTCACTGGCGTTTCGCCAATGTCCGGATCGGACAGGAGCGGCCGCCCGAGCTTCACGAAACTGTCTGCCGGCACTCGCCAAGTCCCGGTCGTTAGCGCCAAAATCTAAGAGCCTTGGAAGCCTGATTATGACACGCGGTTCTGATACCTACAAACAGACGGAAAACCGCGCTCCGGACAGCGGTTCCAAAACCGACCGAGACTGTTGAAAAACTCGGCGAGCCGGCAGCGCAGCCACGTCGCGCGTAATATGATTGCTTACGGATAGCGGCTTTACACCAGGAGTTGCGATGGTTGACGCGATACGAGAAGAATATTGCTCAGACCAACGCCCCTTCCAAGCCGAAGCGACTTTTTCAACAGCCTCGACCGGTTATGACACCGGCAGCGTTACCGACTGGAATGATGAAGCAGGAAGCGTATCGGCGCGATCAGTCTGGGATCAGCGCCCAACCACGCAGCTGCAACGTCGCCAAAGTAGTCAGCGCAGACACGTCGGTCTCGACACTCTTTTCTACCGTAGCGGGGTCGATCTTGTTGCCAATAAGAGCTTGGCTGCATACCCGAACGGACACACCCGCCTTCTTCAACGCCTCAATCAAAGCAAGGTTGGGGTTCGCAGCTACTCCCGTCTTTATCGCATAGGCGCGATCTTCGGTAACGATGGGCGTCGCCGGACCGTGGACGATCACGACGACATCGCCTTGTTCTGGACGAACGCCGTCGTTGCCTAGCAGGTTCAGGAAGCGGGCGACCTTCTCCAGAGATGGATTGATCTTATCCGGCGTTGCCGCGGCCTTGGTCACATTGAACAGCACGCGATAGCGCAACTTGCGATCGGGCCGTTCCGCAGCACCTTCGATGGGTGTGATCGCGCCGTATCCCGCTATCACCGCCTGCCCGGGCACGCTGGCTAAAGCACTGACGCTGCTCATGAGTGACAAGCATCCTGCAACAGCAATGATTGGCATGCGCATCCGCTTTTTCCTTTTTCAGTCAAAATGATCAGCCAACTCTCGCAAAAACGGCCGCACCGATATTTTGCGGTCGAACCACGGAGGGCGTCTCGCGCGGTCGTACTTGGCGGAGGGCGGGGGCTGTTTGGGGGGCCGACAGATCGTCGGCTCCAAACATCGCCTCCAGGGTTCGCACGCACAATGCGGCTGCGTCGTCGGCAAGGCGGTAGTGAACCTGTTTGGCCTCACGTCTGGTCTTAACGAGTTCGGCGCGCCGTAGCTCGGCAAGCTGCTGGCTGAGCGCGGGTTGTGTCACGCCCGTGGCGGCCTCAATGTCCGCTACCTGCCGTTCGCCGTCTAAGAGATAGGACAGGATCATAAGCCGCTGAGGCTGCGCGAACACGCGCAGCTTCTCGACTGCGACGTCGGCGAGCGCGCGGGACTGGTAAATCGCCGTCACCGGTCAGCCTTCGTTTGGTGAAACCAGTCGGCGCCTGCGTTCCCCGGCAAAGCGGGAGGCAGGAGCACGTCGTCGCCCGGCTGCCAGTCAGCGGGCGTATAGGCCTCGCCATCGGCCGAACGCTGCAACGCCCTGACCGTGCGAAGCATCTCGTCGACCGAGCGCCCGACATTCATCGGATACCAGCTGAGTGCGCGGATAATGCCTTTGGGATCGATGAAGTAGGTTGCACGTACCGTTGAGGCATCGCCAGCCTGCTCGTCGAGCATGCCGTAGGCATACCCAACCGCCATCGACGGATCCTCGATCACCGGAAACGGCACCTCGACATCAAAAACGTCGTGGATCGCGCGAAGCCAGGCGACATGAGAGTAGAGGCTGTCGACCGACAGCCCCAACAATACGCAATCCAGCTCCTCGAATTGAGGGGCCGCTTTAGCCAAGGCCACAAACTCGCTCGTGCAAACCGGCGTGAAGTCAGCAGGGTGCGAGAAAAACACAATCCAGCGCCCACGATACTGATCGAGCGCAATCTCGCCCTGAGTGGTGCGGGCGGTGAAGTTCGGGGCTGCATCCCCGATGCGCAGCGAGCGCGGCATGTTCGCTTCCATCATTTCCATTCCTCCCAAATGGCACGAACACCCCGTTGACGCAATATGCTTACACAGCTACATAAACCATGAGTCTGTTTAAATGGAGATGGTCATGGACCCGGTTTTGAGCGAAGCCAACGCCCAGATCAGACGCGCAAAAGCGGCCGGATCGCCGGTCGTTCAGTCCTTCTTTGATGAGCCTACCAACACAGCGACCTACGTCGTTTGGGACGTGGCGACGAAAAAGGCTGCGATCGTCGACAGCGTCCTCGATTTTGACGCCGCGGCTGGCCGGACCAAAACCGCGTCGGCGGACGCAGTGATCGCTTACGTGCGGGATCAGGGACTGACGGTCGATTGGCTGCTGGAAACCCATGCTCATGCCGATCACCTGTCTGCGGCACCTTATCTTCAGCAGGCGCTTGGCGGGCAGCTCGCGATCGGTCGTGAGATCATCCGGGTTCAGAACGTGTTCGGCAAAATCTTCAACGCCGGCACCGATTTTGAGCGCAACGGTTCCGAGTTCGACCGGCTGTTCGAGGACGGCGACCGCTTTGCCATCGGCAACATCGACGCCATTGCGCTGCACGTGCCCGGCCATACGCCGGCGGACATGGCCTATGCGATTGGGGACGCGGTCTTCACCGGCGATACGCTCTTCATGCCCGATTACGGCACCGCGCGGGCAGACTTCCCTGGTGGCGACGCACGCCAGCTATTCCGCTCGATCCGCCGGCTCATGCAGCTGCCGGACGAGACGCGCCTGTTCCTCTGCCACGACTACAAGGCGGTGGGTCGCGACCAATATGTCTGGGAGACGACTGTAGGCGCACAGCGTGTCGGCAACGTGCATGTCCACGAAGGGGTCAGCGAAGACGACTTCGTCGCGATGCGGACCAGTCGCGATGCCACCTTGTCGATGCCCAAGCTCATCCTGCCCTCGATTCAGGTGAACATGCGCGGTGGTCATTTGCCGGAGCCGGAAGCCAACGGCACCCGCTACCTCAAGATCCCGCTGGATGCGTTGTGATGCTGGGCTTTCCGCATGCCATGCCGCTCGAAGGCTTCATCGGCGGGCTGATGATCGGTGTCGCCGCGGCGATCATGCTGCTCGGAAACGGTCGCATCGCCGGAGTCAGCGGCATGTTCGCGAGGGTTTTGGGTCTTTCCGCTGGAGGTCCACCATGGGCAATCGCGCTGCTTTTCACCGCGGGTCTGCCTTTGGGCGCGGGTATTGTTGCAGCCAGCTTAGGCGTGAAGGCCAGCTTTCCGACATCGCTTTCGCTGATCGCCGTCGCCGGTCTGATCGTCGGTATCGGAACACGGCTCGGGTCCGGGTGCACCAGTGGGCACGGCGTATGCGGCCTGTCTCGCCTGTCGCCCCGGTCCATCGCCGCGACCGCTACGTTCATGGCGACCGGCGTCGTCACGGTCACGATCATGCGTCTGTCCGGGGTAATACTGTGATGCGCCAGAACCTCATTTCACTCGCCAGCGGGACGCTGTTCGGCGCCGGCCTTGCCGTCTCGGGAATGATTGATCCGGCGCGCGTGCGGGCGTTCCTCGATGTCACCGGCGCGTGGGACCCGACCCTGGCGTTCGTCATGGCGGGCGCAATTCTGCCGATGGCGATAGCGTGGTTCGTCGTGCGGCGTTGCTCGACCCCGATCGCGGCCGAACAATTTCACACGCCCGCCACCTCGCCGATCGACCGGCGCCTCATCGGCGGTGCGGCCTTGTTCGGCATAGGCTGGGGCATCGTCGGATTGTGCCCAGGTCCCGCCATTGCCGCACTGGCGATCCAGCCTCTGCCGGCACTGGTCTTCATCGCTGCAATGGCCCTCGGCGTTGCCGTCCACCGCTTTGCATTCACTTCCCGCCGTTCGGCTGATCAGACAGGAGACATCACATGGCTTTCAAGCAGATCACCTCGTCCTTCTCTGCCGCCCCCCCAGCTGACGCAAGACGACCTCGCCGCTGCCGCGAAGGCAGGATATCGCTCGATCATCTCAAGCCGCCCGGACGGCGAAGAGGCGGGCCAGCCGAGCGCGGAAGAAATGGCCCGAATGGCAGGCGAACATGGTCTCGCGTTTGCCCATGTCCCTATCGTACCGGGCAAGGCGACTGACGCCGATGCGGATCGCATGAAGGAGGCGCTAGCCACACTGCCACAGCCTACGCTCGGCTTCTGCCGTAGCGGGACACGCGCGGCGACCTTGTGGGCGTTGGCCGAGGCCGATCGCGCCGATCCGGCGACGATCATCGCCCAGGCAAAGGCTGCCGGGTACGACCTTGCCGATTTGACGCCTGCGCTGAAGCGCCGTTCCGAAAGGGTGGATCAATGACCTACGACGTCATCATCATCGGGGGCGGTGCCGCCGGCATCGCGACAGCCTCCAGCATTCTGAAGCGCAACGCCAAGGTGACGATCGCGGTCGTCGATCCGGCCACGGACCACTATTACCAGCCTGGCTGGACGATGGTCGGGGCCGGCGTCTTCACGCCCGAGCAAACCCGCAAGGCCGAAGCCGATGTGATGCCTAAGGGCGTCCGCTGGATACGGTTGCCCGCGATCACCATCGACCCCGACCGCAACGCGATCGAGCTCCAAGACGGTGGCACATTGACCTATCGCGTTCTGGTCGTCGCGCCCGGGCTGCGCCTGGCGTGGGAGAAGATCGAGGGGCTGCCTGAGGCTCTCGGCCGCAACGGCGTCACCTCCAACTACCGCTACGATCTGGCACCCTACACCTACCAGCTCGTCAAGGAGTTGCGGCAGGGGCGGGCGCTGTTCTCGCAGCCACCCATGCCGATCAAGTGCGCCGGCGCACCGCAGAAAGCGATGTATCTCTCCTGCGACATCTGGCGGGATAGCGGCGTTCTCCCAGCTATCGACGTCGAGTTCCATAATGCCGGCGCAGCCCTGTTCGGGGTCCCGACCTACGTCCCGGCGCTGATGGAATATGTCGAGAAGTACGGCATCGATCTCAGGCTTGAGTCCAACCTGGTCGCGGTCGACGCCGATCGTCGCGTCGCCACGTTCGAGCGCAAGCAGGACGGCGTCTCCGAGCGGATCGAACGTGAGTTCGATATGCTCCATGTCGTGCCACCTCAGGTGTCACATGCGGTCGTCGCCAATAGCCCGCTCGCGGCTGCGAACGGCTTCGTCGAGGTCGACGAGACTACGCTGCGGCACAAGCGATTTGAAAACATCTTTGGCCTTGGCGATGCCGCTGGCACCAGCAATGCCAAGACGGCCGCTGCTGCTCGCGTCCAGGCGCCCGTGGTCGCCGTCAACGCGCTGGCCGCGCTCGACGGCAGACCCCCCGTTGCCGACTATAATGGTTACGGCTCATGCCCGCTCACGGTCGAACGCGGTAAGATCGTCCTCGCCGAGTTCGGCTATGGCGGAAAGCTGCTGCCCAGCTTTCCATCCTGGCTGCTCGACGGAACGCGTCCCACGCGCGCCGCCTGGTTCCTGAAGGAGCGCATGCTGCCCCCGATCTACTGGCAGGGCATGCTGAAAGGCCGCGAGTGGATGGCCGCCCCGCATGAAATCGGCAAGGCAGCATGACTCTCGAACCGATCCAGTATCTGCTTGGCGCCCTTTCGGGCAGCTTGGTCGGATTTACCCTTGGCCTCGTAGGCGGCGGGGGCTCGATCCTCGCCGTACCGCTGATGGTGTATCTGGTGCGCGTGCCCGATGCGCACCTTGCAATCGGCACGAGTGCGTTTGCCGTGGCAGCCAATGCCGCGACCGGTCTTATCGGTCATGCCAAGGCTCATACCGTAAAATGGCGGTGCGGGGGCATGTACGCCACAGCGGGCGTCATCGGTGCGCTGCTCGGATCCACCGTCGGCAAGGCCGTCGATGGCGGCAAGCTGCTCTTTCTGTTCGCGCTTGTCATGGTCGTTGTCGGCGTCCTGATGCTTCGCGGGCGGGGTGATGCAGGTAATCCCGGTGCGGAATGCAACCGGGAGAAGGCACCCAAGGTGCTGGGCTACGGCCTTGGGACGGGCTTGTTCTCAGGGTTCTTCGGCATCGGAGGTGGCTTTCTGATCGTTCCGGGCCTGATCGGATCGACGGGTATGCCGATCCTCAACGCTGTCGGCACGTCGTTGATTGCTGTCACCGCCTTCGGCCTGACGACCGCCGCCAATTATGCATTCTCCGGGCTGGTCGACTGGCCGCTTGCCTTCGTCTTCATTGGCGGCGGGGTCGTCGGCGGGTTGATCGGCACACGCATGGCCAAGCGCCTTGGCTCGGGCGGAACGCTTACCACCGTCTTCGCGGTGCTGATCTTCGTCGTGGCAGCTTACATGCTCTGGAAGAGCGCAGGCGCGTTTCTCTGATGGGAAGCGCGATTGCCATCGGACCGCTCATGATGGCGGTTGAACGCGGACTGGCGGTGCTATGCATCGTCGTGTTCCTGGGGCTGACAACCTTGGCAGGGCGGTTCCGCTTCCCGCGGGTGTCCACGGTCGCCACCAGTGCCATCGTCGCTGGACTGGTGGCGGCGCGGATCGGCTATGTCGCGGCACATTGGGCGAGCTACGTCGAAGCGCCCCTATCCATTTCCGCCGTCTGGCAGGGCGGCTTCTCCGCCATCGCCGGCATCATTGGTGCTGCCGCGACGCTGGCCTTCCAGCTTGGCCGAACACGCGCCTTGGCGGCGGGCTGGGGGGCATTGGCGATAGCGGGTGGCCTGTGGTTTACGCTCCAGGCGCTTATCCCGCCCGTGAACTACGGTCCGTTCCCCTATTATCTAACGTTGACGACGCAGCCCGGAGTTCCGCTTCCGCTTGCACGCTTCCAGGGCCGCCCCTTCGTGATCAATCTATGGGCGACATGGTGCGGGCCGTGCCGGCGCGAGCTGCCGATGCTCGACGCCGCGGCAACGCGCAATCGGGATGTGCCGATCCTGCTCGCCGATCAGGGTGAGGCTCCAGCAATCGTCACCGGGTTTCTTACCCGTGAAGGCATCGGCGTGAGCAATGTCGCGCTCGATCCTGCCCGTGGGCTTTCCCAAGCCCTCGAAGTCGCTGGCTATCCCGCAACCGCCTTCGTCGCTGCGGACGGAACGATCGTGCAGCTTCAGCTTGGCGAGCTGTCACGCGCCGCCCTCGCTGATGGGATCGATATGGCAAGGAAACACCGATGAACCGACGCAACCTTCTCTGTCGCAGCTTTCTGGCGTTGCTCGCCGTCGCCGTGCCGGCAATGCCAGCAGTCGCGCAGCAACCCGATCTGTCGCGTAAGGCGGTCGTAGACGATCCCGTTGCTCCGAAGCGTGCCGGCCGAGCCTATGACGTCACCGTTGTCGAGTTCTTCGACTACAACTGCCCCTATTGCCGTCGCATGGAGCCGGTGCTGAACGCTCTGCTTCGCTCCGACCCGAAGGTGCGGATCGTGTATCGGGATTGGCCGATATTCGGACCCGCCTCCCGTGAGGCGTCCCGGGCGGCCGTCGCGAGCCAGTGGCAGGGCAAACATGCCGCCTTTCATGAGGCGCTGCTGACCTCGCCGGCCCGGCTCGATAGCGCCGGGGTTAAGGCCGCTGCCGCGAGAGCCAAGGTAGACTGGCCGCGTCTGCAACGCGATCTGAAGACCCGCGGTGCAGAAATCGATGCGCTCCTCGCTCGTACCAACGCCATCGCTCAAGCGATCGGGTTCAACGGAACACCGGCGCTGATCGTCGGCTTACAAGTGGTGGCCGGCGCGGTTGATCTGCCGACGCTACGCCGGCTTGTCGCAACGGCGCGCAGCAAGCCTCAGGCTCGCTGAACATGCCAGAGCCGCTCAATCGCAGGCAGGCAGTCGGGCTTGGGGCCGTCGTCGTGACTGGTTGGGCAGTCGGACAGATGCTGCGACGCACAGCGCCGATCGGTCGCGACGTTGGTCCGACCGCTGACCTGATTCTGGCGGGCAGCGGTTCGCCTGAATACGGCCCTGCCAATGCCACGCTGCGACTTGCCGTGTTCACCGATTATCGTTGCCCGGCCTGTCGTCACGCCTTCCCCGCACTGGAAGAGGCGGTGCGACGCGATCGCAAGGTTCGGGTCATCTACAAGGACTGGCCGATCTTCGGTCCGCCGTCCGAACGCGCCGCGAGCGTTGCGCTCGCCTGTGCCGAACAGGGCATCTACCCGGCCGTTCATCGCCAGCTGATGACCGACAGTCGTTTGATCGACGACGACATGCTGAGGGACATTGTCACCGGCGCTGGCGGGGACTGGCTGCGCGCGACGACCTGGCTTGCTTCGCATGCACAGGCTGTCGCAGCGCGTCTGCGCGCGAACGGCCAAGAGGCCTATTCGATCGGTTTGGCCGGCACCCCGGGCTTTCTTGCTGAACGCATGCTGGTGATGGGCGCGATCGAAGCAGGTGATTTCGAACGATTGTTCGCGCGGGCGCGGGCGGAAAGCTGACAGAGCGAGAGGACGAAAACATGATCGAGTATAAGCACGATGGCATGACCGTTGCGTCGCTCCATGACGAACGCACTGGTAGCTTCCAATATGTTGTCGTCGACGACACTACGAAAACGGCCGCGATCATCGATCCAGTCCTGGATTTTGACCCGCGCGCTGGTGCGACCGCGACCCGCAACGCCGATCTGATCCTCGACTATGTGCGTGAGAAGGGGCTGACGGTTGAATGGGTGCTCGACACCCACCCCCATGCCGATCACTTCTCAGCCGTTTCGTACCTCGCCGGCAAGACCGGTGGCAAAACCGCGATCGGCAACAAGATCGTGGAAGTGCAGAAGCTGTGGCGGGACATCTACTGCCTGCCCGATCTCGCCGTCGACGGCAGCCAGTGGGACCGGTTGTTTGCGGATGGCGAGCGTTTCCGGATCGGTACGCTAGACGCTCAAGTCATGCTGTCCCCGGGCCATACGCTCGCCTCGATCACTTATGTCGTCGGTGACGCCGCGTTCGTTCACGACACGCTTATGGTCCCCGATAGCGGCACAAGCCGGGCAGACTTCCCGGGTGGTGATGCTCATGCGTTGTGGCGCTCGATTCGCGCCATCCTCGATCTGCCACCCGAAACCGCAACCTATGTCGGGCATGACTATGGAAAGGATGGCCGGGACGTACTCGGTCACTCGACCGTCGCCGATCAGCGTCGCGACAACATCCATGTTCACGATGGCATCGACGAAGCCGAGTTCGTCGCAACCCGCGAGAAACGCGACGCATCGCTCCCACTACCCGACCTGATGCTCGCCGCGCTTCAGGTGAACATACGTGGCGGCCGGCTGCCAGATGCCGACGAATGTGGGACGGCGTTTCTCAAGGTGCCTCTGAACCGGTTTGGACCTGGTGCTTCATAGCTCAGTCCGCGCTAGGGCAGCTGCTGTTTCAAGTGTCAGAACCGAACGAGACTGTTGAAAAACTCGGCGAGCCGGCAGCGCAGCCACGTCGCGCGTAATATGATTGCTTACGGATAGCGGCTTTACACCAGGAGTTGCGATGGTTGACGCGATACGAGAAGAATATTGCTCGGACCAACGCCCCTTCCAAGCCGAAGCGACTTTTTCAACAGCCTCGAACGGTTATGACCCTCGGAGGGAGGGCGGCGGTATTCGACCATGCCGGGGTCACTGCATATGTGGACGGCTCCCTCTTGCAAGATATGAGCGGCGGTATTTTGATCGCTTGCGTTCATATGTACGGCCTTTGGGTGCGGCCACATATGGTCGCTGGCCAAGCTGGTATCCGCAGCACGGGTTCTTAACACGAAAACGGCCTTTGACGGCCAATGTAGTGACCAGAGTGTCCCGAGCCTTAGATCGATCGATCACACCAACTGCTGTTCTTGCAAGATTTCCTTTCAATTAGTACAGGATCGTCGATAGCTACCGACGCTGTACAATCGAATTTCTATACTGGTAATAGCTCTGGCGCGGTTGATCTACGCGAGTAGTTCTCCCCGCTGACCATAAGCTCCATGCAATTCTCGCCATTTTTATTGGCGAGGGCTACCGCTATTATCTTTGGCTTCTTCCGCTCGATCAAGCCAAGCAGCCAAGGCGTGGCGTGGCGCCCGTTTTTCTGGCGTACTTGCCGGATCACGGCAGTCGCACCGACGACGAGCGTACTTCTTAGCAGCTCATCGCCAGCGCGGGTTATACCTCCTGATCTTACCTTGCCTGCGGTCGAATGATCTCTCGGCGTCAGCCCGATCCAGGCGGCAAAGTCTCTCCCGGATTTGAATAGGCGGGGGATCCGGGGTTTTCATCATGAGCAAAGATGCGCCGATTGGGCCGATGCGGGGATATGCGCAAGGCGTTGGCTGCACTCGTTTTCACGATGCCATTCCATCAGCTTCTTCTCTACCCGTTCAATCTCGGCTTTCAGCTGCATGTACTCCCCGGCATGCAGCGCGAAGAGCTCGCGTGCCAAGCTGGGGACAGCGTCATTTTCGGCAATGCTGTCGAGCAACGGCTCGATCCGACACATGCCGGTCGCCGCGGTAATGCCGAATTCCGAGGCGTATCCCCGAATGGCGTTGGCAAGTTGGGTTCGTTTGCGGATCAACCGGGTCCGCATCCCCATCAGCATCAGAGCCGCCTGCTCCTCGGCAGTCTTCACCGGCACAAAGCGCATGGTCGGACGGCTTGCCGCCTCGCATAGCGCCTCGGCATCTGCGGCATCGTTTTTGCCGCGCTTGACGTATGGCTTCACCAGTTGTGGCGCGATCAACCTGACCTCATGTCCCAGCGAAGTCAGAAGCCGCGCCCAGTGATGCGAGCCAGCACAAGCCTCGATAGCTACCAATGTTGCGGGCAACTTCTCGAAAAACCGGATCATTTCCTTGCGCGCCAGCTTCCGGCGCAACACCGGCCTTTCCGCGGCATCGACACCGTGCACCTGGAAGACACTCTTTGACGTGTCCATCCCAACTCTGATAATCTTCTCCATGGGCGGCTCCTTCATATGAGGCTGGCAACGACCTCATCGTGGCACATTGCGATGCCGTTGGGAGCCGTCCACCCCAACACGAAAGTGCGCTTTGCGTACGCCAGGCCCGAACGAACAGCGAACGACACGGATCGGTGGTTAGGCGACAGGCAGATTTCGGGATGGTTGAAAGCTGTCTTTGAGCGGTGTCATAACCGTTCTAGGCTGTTGAAAAAGTTGCTTCGGCTCGGAAGAGGCGTCGGTCAGGGCAATATTCTTCTCGTATCATGCCTATCTTTGCAACTTCTTGTTAAAATTGGTCACCTCAACGCAGTCATATTACGCGCGAGGTCGTCGCACTGCCTGCTTGCCGAGTTTTTCGTGGATCTGCTCGACGATAAGATTGTTGCCACCTTCGACCGAGCGCCCTGTCAGATGGTAGAGCAGTCCGACCACGAACCCGCCGATCGGCAGCAGGTAGAGCAGCCAGGGAAAGGCGAAGCGAATCCGGGTTACGGCATCGAGGCTCCACAGGAAGGCTGCGCAGAGCGTTCCCACCGTTGCGGCCATCGGGACCAGGATCAAAGCCCACCGCAGCACCGACATGGCATGGGTGCGGCGATCGCGAATGAACGCTGCCATGTTGAACTGGTCGTAGAGATTGCGAAATGTCGCGCGCACGATTCCTCCTTGCTGCCTTACGGCGCCTGGTAGGAATCATCGGCCCTTGCGAGGGCGGTTCGGCCGAATGGCCCGGCGGAAATCCATCGCCGTGCCCGAGCATATGCTGTCCGACGGCGACCTGGTCAACCAACGGCAGGGTCACGATGAGACGATTGTTTTGCTGAGGATCAATAATTGGCTCACCCATGGAATAAACCCCGACGGGCGTCGTCTACCCTTTCGAGACTGATCCGCAGGAGGCTTATGCGTAGACGAAATTGGATGCTGGGTCTGACTGCTTCGGCCATGCTCACCGGCGCAGTCGCGGCCGCCCCCGCCGATGGCTACGCCAGCATGGTATCTGCCGCGATGGACCGGATGATGGCGGGCATGATGGTCAAGCCGTCCGGCGACGTCGACCGCGATTTCGTCGCGATGATGCTTCCGCATCACCAGGGCGCCATTGATATGGCGGTGGCAGAGCTGCGCTACGGCCATAACGAGCAGCTCAAGCGCATCGCGCAGGAGATCATCATCGATCAGCAGCAGGAGATCGCCGCCATGAAGTTGGCGATCGGTCAGCCGCTACCCCCTTCGACGCCAGCCCCGACGCAGGGCGGCGACCACCACAGCCATATGGAGCACTGACATGATCCGGACCTTCCTGCTCTCGGCCGCCTTGCTGATGAGCGCCGCACCGGGCATTGCCATGGCTCAGCAGGCGCCGTGGAACGCCAAGGACGTGCCTGTCAGCCACCGCGACCGCGTCTATGCATCCGAACAATTCTCCAACACGGTGTCGGTAACGGACCCGGCCGACAACAGGTTGCTCGGCGTCATCAAGCTCGGCGATCCGCAGCCGATGAATTTTTCCCCGCTCTACAAGGGGCAGGTGCTGGTTCACGGCCTCGGCTTCTCGCCGGACGGGAAAACACTGGCGGTCGTGTCGATCGGATCCAACGCCGTGTCGTGGATCGACACCGCCACCAACACCGTCAAGCACACGACCTATGTCGGGCGCAGTCCGCATGAGGCGTTCTTCACGCCGGACGGCAAGGAGGTGTGGGTCACGGTACGCGGCGAGGATTACATCGCCGTGCTCGACCCCACGACGTACAAGGAGACCGGTCGCATCAAGACGCCCGGTGGTCCGGGCATGACGATCTTCTCTCCCGATGGCCGATACGGCTATGTCTGTTCCTCATTCAATCCGGTGCTGGCCGTGTTCGATGTCTCGACCCACGCGCAGGTCGGACAGGTGGCGCAGCCGAGTCCGTTCTGTCCCAACATCGCCGCGACGCCGGACGGCAAGCAGGTTTGGTTCACGCTGAAGGACATCGGCAAGACGGTCGCATTCGATGCCAAGCCGCCTTTCGCGATCCTCAAGGTGCTGGATACCGGACCGATCACCAATCACGTCAACTTCACCCGCACGGTCAAGGGACAGTTCGCCTATGTCACGGTGGGCGGGGAAAACGCGGTGAAGGTGTTCCGCACGTCCGACTTCGCGCTTGTCGCCACCATCCCGGTCGGCAAGATGCCGCACGGCGTCTGGCCATCGGGCGACGGCCGGCGCATCTATGTCGGGCTGGAGAATGCCGATGAACTTGCCGCGATCGACACCGCCGGCAACAAGGTCGTTGCCACCGTGCCGGTCGGACAGGCACCGCAGGCGATCGCCTATGTGCCGAACGCTGTTCCGACAGGCCCCGGCACCGACAATCTCCAACCGCTCGGTACGGCAGGCAAGGCGGTGCATCTGAACATGGGGCCGATTGGCGGCAATGGTGCGGCAAGCAGCATTACCCTCTTCGACCAGGGCATCATTCAGGTCGTGCAGAGTGCCGTTACCGGTTTGCAGCCCAAGAAGCCTTACATGCTCGTGCTCACCGCCAACGCGGACGGCAGCGGTGCGGTAGAGCCGCTTGCGAACTTCATGAGCAATCCGGCAGGTGCGGCGATCGTCAACGCATCGGGTCCGATCCGGCAGATCGTTCAGGGCAGTGCAGCGGCCCCCCGGCGCTTTCTGGCGGTCGCCGAGGTAGTGAATGGCGCACCGGGCCGCATCGTGCAGGTGCAGCGCGACTGAGATGGACCCGCTTGCCGCCGCGATCGAGCCCCTGGTCCCCGGTCTGCGCCGTTATGCCCGGTCGTGGTTGCGCGATCAGGCGATGGCGGATGACCTGGTGCAGGATTGCCTTGAGCGCGCGGTCGGGCGCTGGCGGCAACGACGCGGGACGGAGGTTCGCCCCTGGGTCTATGCAATCCTGCATAATCTGTTGGTCGATCATAAGCGGCAGCATGTCCGGCGAGGTACGGCGGTTCCGCTCCACCTCGTGGACGACGTTGCGCTCGGTCGCCCGGCCGATCAGGACGCAGGCCTGCACCACCGAGACCTGTTGCGCGCACTTGATGCGTTGCCCGAGGAGCAGCGGACGGTGCTGCTCCTCATTTCGTCGAGGTCTGTCATATGGGGAAGTCGCTGCCGTCGTCGGTGTGCCGCTGGGAACGGTGATGTCGCGCATATCGCGGGGGCGCGACCGTCTGGCGACGCTCCTCCGGGAGGGTGAACGGCCACGATTAAGGAGTATTCGATGACCAGCCCGATCGGAGAGGACGATCTGGCCGCGTGGATCGATGGCAGGCTGTCGCCCGAGCGGCAGCGTCTGGTCGACGCTTACCTTGAAGGCCAGCCGGACGTGCATGCCCGTTTGCGGGAGCAGGCGGAGCAGGCGCGAGCCCTTGCATCGCTTTTCGCTCCAATCGCGGATGAACCTATCCCGGCGACGATGCGCGTCGCAGCCATCAGGGGACGGCAACGCCAACCGCGTTGGCAACTCGCCATCGCCGCGTCGCTTCTGCTGGCGGTCGGGTTTGGCGGGGGCTGGTCGAGTGCGCGTTGGAGCGGCGAACCCCGCGCGGGCATCGCGGCGCTGGCCAACGAGGCGAGTGACAATTTCCGTGTCTATGCCGCCGACCGGATACGACCGGCGGAAATCGGCCCCGACCAGCGCGCCATGCTGATCCGGTGGACCTCCGCCCGATTGGGTGAGCGCGTGACCATCCCGGACCTCAGCACAGCCGGTTACCGCTATGGCGGGGGGCGATTGGTCGCGACGCCCCACGGCCCTGCGGTTCTTCTCCTCTACGATGGACCGCAAGCGTCAAAGCTCGCGGTGCTGACGAGGCCTATGCAAATCGACAAGAGCGCAAGCATGACCAGCACGTCCAGCGGGACCATGGGCCGGGTCACATGGGCTGTCGACGGGATCGGCTATAGTGTAGTGGGCGAGCGACCCGCTGCCGAGCTGCATCCGATCGCCGATGAGGTCCGGCGCCAGGCCGATGCGGGGCTTGTCTCCTGATAGCGCCTGGCCGCTTCTTAGCGCCGACAGGCACTGGGCGGACCAGCGGGATCACGGCTTGCGCTCGGCATCCTTCCGGTCGGCCTCTGCCGGAGTCAGCCTGGCCCGCTCGCGAATGCGACGTTCGAGCGGAGCGCCCGCGAACAGTACGAGCATCGCAAGGCTCAACCCGCCGATGATGAGCGGCCACACCGCCAACCCTGCTGCCGCGCCGATCGTGGCCGTGACCCAGATGCACGCGGCGGTCGCCAATCCATGCACTTCCTGACCCTGGCCGACCCGCAGCACCGCGCCGGCACCGATGAAGCCGACGCCGGACAGAATGCCCTGCATCGCCCGTCCTGCGGCATCGGCGTTTACGTTCGGCAAGCCACTGTGCACGATCGCCTGCACGGCGATGCAGCTCGCCAGACCGACCAGACCCAGCGTTCGCAATCCCATGATCTGCCGGTTCTCGCGCGAGCGTTCCCAGCCGAGCACCATCCCAGCCGCGGTCGCCACCACCAGCCGCCCGATCGCATCGATCCAGAAGCCGAGGTCCGATGCCGCTGATGCTTCGATCATTCGACCAGCACGTGCACATGATGCCAGGCGGTGCACAGATAGCCGGCGAAGTTCCACACCGTATCCGGCCGCTCGGGCTGACCCTGTCCAGTCTCGTCGAAGGCGCGCACGACAAGGTGCTGGCGCCCCTTGGCGAGCGTGGCGTCGAGGGTCCAGCGCCGCCAACCCCAGTGCGCCTCCGGATCATCGGTGAACGTCGCCTGTTGCCAGTCGCGACCACCGTTTACCGACACTTCGACCCGAGAGACGCGGCGATCATAGGCGATGGCATAGCCCTCGATCCGCACCTCCCCGGCCGGCAGGCTTTCGCCAGAGCCGGGCACGCAGATCGCGGCGTTGAGCGGCATGGCATTGATGGTCAGACCCTGGCTCCAGTCGACGGTGTCGCTCGTCACATCGGCAGGAAAGAGCTTGTAGTCGTGCGCCTGGATCGGTGCGTCGGATGGCGTCTCGCGCACCTCGATCCGTGTCAGCCATTTGGCGCTCCGCACCCCGGCATAGCCCGGCACCACCATGCGGAGCGGTGCGCCGTGTTCGGGCGTCAGCGGCTCGCCGTTCATCGCCCAGGCAATAAGGACGTCGGGTTGCCGCGCCTTGTCCATGGCGATCGAGACCCCGAACAATGCTTCCTCGCCTTCGACGTCCACCTCGTCCGCGCCGGTGAACGCCACGAACAGGTCGGACGCATTCGGCGCACCGACGGCATCCAGTACGTCGGACAGTCGTACGCCGGTCCATTCCGCATTGCCGATCGCGCCCACGTCCCAGGGGTCGCCGGACGTTTTAGCGACCTGCTGGAGATCCGTGCGCCGGTTGCCGGCGCACTGGAGAACTGCCGTCACCGTCCGCGTGGCCAACGCGCTTTTCAGTTCCTCCACCGAGAAGGAGCGGCTCGCCATGCCCGTCCCGCTCACTTCGATCCGGTGATCGGCAGGCAGATCGGGCACTGCACCATGGCTGCGCACGTAGAACAGCGCCTGCGGCGTCAGGAACCGCTCGATCAGCGCGCCGGGCGTCGGCTCGGCGTTGTAGGGATCGGATTTGCGCTCGATCATATCAGTCATGGACGAACCAACGCCGCAAGCGCGCGGATCGCTTCAAGCCTTCAAGACTATCGCAGACGAAGGATTACCAATCGTTCCGATATCCAGATGGAACAAACAGATCAAACGGTTGGTCGTATCGATCAGTTTCCGCGATACAAGCTGCATGACCCTGGAGCAGCTCAGAATCTTCGTCGGTGTCGCCGAGCGCGAACACGTCACCAAGGCAGCAGAGGTGCTGAACGTCACGCAGTCCGCTGCCTCCGGCGCGGTCGCGGCCCTCGAAGCGCGCTACGGGGTTCCTCTGTTTCACCGCGTCGGGCGTGGCATCCAGCTGACCGAAGCGGGCCGCGGCTTTCTGGAGGAAGCGCGCGCGGTGCTGGGGCGGGCAGCGCATGCCGAGACGATGCTGGCGGACTATGCCGGGCTTGCCCGTGGTTCGTTGCGGATCGTCGCCAGCCAGACGATCGCAAGCTACTGGTTGCCCGCAAGGCTTGCCGCCTTCCACGAGCGCCACCCGCAGATCGCGGTCGAGCTGGCGATCGACAACACCGAAGGCGCGGCAGCGCAGGTCCTTAGCGGAGCGGCGGAACTCGGTTTCGTTGAAGGCGAAGTGGACGAACCAGCGCTGGCGCATTGGGAAGTCGGACGCGATCCGATGGTGCTGGTCGGACGCAGGGACGCCGAGCGTGTCGACGAGGACTGGCTTCGCGCTGCACGCTGGATCGTCCGCGAGCAGGGTTCGGGCACGCGCTCGACCTTCGAGGACGTGCTGCGAACGCGCGGGTTTGATCCGGCCCAGCTGACGGTAGCGATGACGCTGCCGTCCAACGAGGCGGTGCGTACCGCGGTCGAGGCCGGTGCCGGCGCCGCTGTGTTGTCGCGATTGGTCGTCGCACGCGCGCTCAAGGCCGGCGATCTGGTCGAGCTGGCGCTTGAGTTACCCGATCGCGCCTTCCACGCGCTGCGCCACAAGGAACGCTATCGCACCCGCGCGGCCGACGCGCTGACGGACCTCATCAAGGAGCAGGTCGCATGACTGCCGACGCACCTTCGGCCCTGACCGGCCTCAAGCCGCTAAGCAGCTCGATCACCCGCGCGAGATGATCCGCCAGTTCACACCCAACTGGTTTGCCGCGACCATGGGCACCGGCATCCTCGCTCTCGCGCTGCCGCAGGTGCCCGGCATCGGCCCCGCGCTCAAACCGATTGGCGAGGTGTTGTGGTTCTTCAACATCGCGCTCTTCATCCTGTTCGCCGGTCTCTATGGCGCGCGCTGGGCGATGTTCGGGCATGAGGCACGGCGCATCTTCGGCCACAACACCGTGTCGATGTTCATCGGGACCATCCCGATGGGCCTGGCGACGATCATCAACGGATGTCTCGCCTTCGGGATCGCGCGATTCGGTAACGGCATCGTGCCGGTCGCACACGTCCTGTGGTGGATCGACGTCGCCATGTCGCTCGCCTGCGGCGTGTTGATCCCCTACCTGATGTTTACCCGCCACGAGCACAGCCTGGACGGCATGACCGCGGTATGGCTGCTGCCGGTCGTCGCAGCGGAAGTGGCGGGTGCCAGCGGCGGGCTACTCGCTCCGCATCTGACCGATCCCCACGCGCAGATCGTGACGCTCGCGACCTCGTATGTGCTGTGGGCCTATTCGGTGCCGGTCGCGTTTGGCATCCTCGCTATTCTGATCCTGCGCATGGCGCTCCACAAGCTCCCGCACGAGAGCATGGCGGCATCCTCCTGGCTCGCGCTGGGGCCGATCGGCACCGGGGCGCTGGGTATGCTGGTGCTTGGGGCGGATGCGCCGGCGATCCTCGCGGCGCACGGGCTGGTCGGTGTCGGTACCGTCGCGCAAGGGATCGGCGTCGTCGCCGGGCTCTGCCTGTGGGGTTTCGGCCTGTGGTGGCTGGCGCTCGCGACGCTCATCACCATCCGCTACTGGCGCGCCGGCGTCCCATTCAACCTTGGCTGGTGGGGCTATACCTTCCCGCTCGGCGTCTACACCGTCGCCACCTTCCGCCTCGGTACGACGCTGAACCTCGGCTTCTTCGGTATCGTCGGCACGGTGCTGACGATCGCGCTCGCGGCGATGTGGCTGCTGGTCGGTGCCAAGACGCTCGCCGGAGCATGGCGCGGCAACCTGTTCGTCTCGCCCTGCATCGCTACCCCGAACTGATCCACCCTGATGATCGGATCAGTCGGTCCGATCACTTGCAGAACGCCCCTTCGATCCGCCAGCGTGGCTGGCCACAGGAGAGCCTTGTCATGGACAATTTTGACGCCGCGCTGGCGAGTGAAACCAGCCGTCGCCGCTTTCTCAGGCGTACGGCGCTCGGCACCGCCGGCCTTGCCGCAGCACCTGCGCTGGCGCAGCAGCTCGTCGACCTGAAGCTGCCTGGCGGCAATGCCGAGCGGCCGATGACCAGCGCCTTTCCTGGCAAGGGCAGCATGATCCTCCAACGCATCCATCCTCCGCTGTTGGAGACGCCGATGGACGTGTTCGACAAGTCGGTGTTCACGCCCAACGACCAGTTCTTCGTCCGCTGGCACTGGGCCGACATCCCGACCTCGATCGACGTCGAGAGCTTTCGCCTCAAGGTCTTCGGCCACGTCAACAGACCGCTGTCGATCAGCCTTGCCCAACTGCTGCGCCTGCCGCGCGCGAGATGGCAGCGGTCAATCAGTGCTCGGGCAACAGCCGTGGGTTGTTCCAGCCGCGTGTCGCCGGCGCGCAATGGGGCAACGGCGCGATGGGCAATGCCAAATGGCTCGGCGTGCGCCTGCGCGACGTGCTGGACCTCGCGGGGGTCAAGGCAGGCGCGGTACAGGTGCGCTTCGGCGCGCTCGATCAGCCGGTTGTGACGGGCGCCCCTGACTTCGAGAAGGCGCTCGACATCGACCATGCCCGCGACGGCGAAGTGATGATCGCCTTCGGCATGAACGGCGAGCAGCTGCCGCTCCTCAACGGCTTTCCCTGCCGGCTGATCGTCCCGGGCTGGTATTCGACCTACTGGGTCAAGATGCTGAACGCGATCGAGGTACTGCCCGGCCCTGACGACCAGTATTGGATGGCCAAGGCCTACAAGATACCGGCTACACCCGGCGCGAATGTCGCGCCCGGTGCCAAGGACTTCCCGACCGTGCCGATCAATCGCATGATCCCGCGCAGCTGGATGACCAGCCTGCCGGATGGCCAGGCGATCGCCTATGAAGCGTCCATCCCGGTTGGCGGGATCGCGATGGGCGGCGACTGCGGCGTCGCCAAGGTCGATGTCTCATCCGATGGTGGCCGCACTTGGTACAGGACGACGCTCGGAGCGGACGAGGGCAAGTATAGCTTCCGGCGCTGGGCTGGTCGCGTGCCGCTTAGGCGCGGTCCCAACCCCATCATGGTGCGCTGCTGGAACGCCAACGGTGTCGCCCAGCCGATGAAGCCGATCTGGAACCCCGGCGGGTTCATGCGCGGCAACATCGAAACCACCACCATCATTGCGGCCTGAGGAGCGAGTAGCATGAAGACCCCGTCTCCCGGCATCATGGCCGCTGGCCTGATCGGCCTGACCGGTATCATCCTCATCTCGATAGGTGCGCCGAGCAGCCGCAAGGCGTCTGCCCCGATCTCCGAGACGTCCGAGCCGGCGCCCCCCGTCAGCGTGTCGGCCCGCGGCTTCTCGCTTACCTCGACCAGCGTCGACCTGCCGGTCGACGACGCGAGCTATCCCGATGGTCCGCACGCCGACGTCATCAACGCCAACTGCACCTCATGCCACTCGGCCAGTATGGCGCTGACCCAGCCTGCGCTATCGGCGGCTCAGTGGAAGGCGACCGTCACCAAGATGCGCGAGGTGTATAAGGCGCCGGTGGCCGAGAAGGACGTCGACGCAATCGTCGCCTATCTCACCGCCATGCCGCATCAGAAGGCGGCACCCGCAACCGGCAAGGCGCAGGACCCCGACCCCAAGGTGGCTCCCGATGTTTCAGGTGGAACCGGCTAACCGAGCCACTTCCATAATCCCAAAATACCATCTCAATCGGGAAAGTCGCTGGTGTCATAACCGGACGAGACTGTTGAAAAACTCGGCGAGCCGGCAGCGCAGCCACGTCGCGCGTAATATGATTGCTTACGGATAGCGGCTTTACACCAGGAGTTGCGATGGTTGACGCGATACGAGAAGAATATTGCTCGGACCAACGCCCCTTCCAAGCCGAAGCGACTTTTTCAACAGCCTCGGACGGTTGTGAAGCTGCCGCAGGCCCACGTATTCTTGCGCGGCGCGAAGTGTCAGAACCGTGGTTCGAAATGTCCGCTTTCGAGAACGGTCAATTTACTCGCTATCACCGACTTGGGCGTATCAGGTCATACAAAGGGCTAAGCTGCCAAGAGCGAGGGCGAGATGCGTAGCGGCCTGAGCTGATCCGGTGCCGGCCTATCGTCCCGCTCCCAGCTATAGTCGCCGGTGAGCGCGATATGCTCCCAGCCCAGCGGTGCGATATGGCGGGCAATATCGTCCGGCGCTCCCATGTCGGCCAGTGACCGTTCGAGATAGCGTGTGTTCCACAGGATGATCGCGGCGACCAGCAAGTTGAGGCCGGAGGCGCGGTAAGACTGATTTTCGAACTGGCGGTCGCGCAGCTCGCCGAGCTGGTTGAAGAACAATGCGCGGGCAAGCGCGTTGCGCGCCTCCCCCTTGTTCAGCCCCGCCTGGGTGCGCCTGCGCAGATCAATGTCCTGCAACCAGTCGAGCATGAAGATCGAGCGTTCGAGCCGTCCGAGCTCGCGCAGCGCTAATGCCAGACCGTTCTGGCGCGGATAGGCGGACAGCTTGCGCAGCATAGCCGACGCGGTGACGGTTCCGGTTCGGATCGAGGTGGCGAGCCGCAGCAGTTCGTCCCAATGCGCGGCTAAGTGGTCGTGCGCGATCGGATCGCCAACCATGCCGGCAAGCAACGGCCCCGCTTCCTGCCCGGGCAGGAGGTGCAGGCGGCGCTCCTTGATATCACGCAAGCGTGGCGCGAAGCGGTAGCCGAAGAACGGCATCAGCCCGAACACATGGTCGGACGCGCCGCCCGTATCGGTATAATGCTCTTCGATCGACAACCCGGTCTGGTGATACAGCAAACCGTCGAGGACATAGGGAGCCTCGCCCGCGGTCGCGGCGATCACGCGCGAGCCGAACGGGTCATACTGGTCCGAGATATGAGTGTAGAACGACACACCGGGTTCGTTGCCGTTGCGCGCGTTGATATCGCTGATCGCAGCGCCCCGCCCGCCGGCATGGAATTGCTGTCCGTCGCTCGACGAGCTGATGCCGCTGCCCCATAATCCGGCAAGCGGCATCGCGCGATGCGCCTCGATCAGTCGTCCGAGCGCCTCGCCATAGGCGGCTTCGCTGATGTGCCAGTCATGCAGATGCGCGAGTTGGCGCAGACTGGCACCACGGCAACTGTCCGCCATGCGGGTCAGGCCGAGATTGATGCCATCGGCAAGGATCACGGTCAGCAACGCATTACGGTCGTCGGCCGGACGGCCTGATCGCCGGTGGGTAAAACAGTCGCCGAAGCCGGTCCACGTATCCACATCGAGCAGGATATCCGTGATTTTCACGCGGGGGAGACGGTCATAGGCGGTGCGGCGGGCGACCTCTGCGGCGGGCGGTGTGATCGCCTTCAAAGGGGAGATCATCAGCCCGTTTTCGTCGAGCCGGACCTGCGGCAGTTCGCCCTGCCGGGCCAGCACCGTTACCCGTTCGATCGCGCGGTTCAGGCGTTCACGGCGATCCTCGATATGAGATACGAACCCGGTCGCGATCGCGAGCGGAAGTGGCCCCTTCTCGCGCAACGCTGCGAAGGTAGCGGGCGGAATGAGATAGCTGTCGAAATCCCGAAACTGTCGGCTACCTGCCACCCAGATATCGCCGGCCCGCAGCCGATCGCGAAGCTGAGACAGTGCGCAGAGTTCATAGGCCGCGCGATCAACGACACCGTTACGGATTACGAATGGACGCCAGCCCGCCGGCACGAAGCGCAGCGGCACCTTGTCAGGCAGGCGTCGTTTTCCAGTATGGTAGAGATCAGCGATGATGGCGAGCGCGTCGAGAATTCCCTGCACCGGCCCGGCACCGCGAAACTCGAACGCCCGCAGGAACTGCCCGGCGAACAACTTCACCGTGCGATGCCGCTCAATAAGTTCGGCCGTGCGGTCGATCGTCTCGGGGCGGACCAGGACTTCCGCCTGATCGACGGCGGAGCCGAACCGTTCCCAGTCGAACGGGCCGAGACGCGCGAGGGAGTCGATACCCTTGGCGTGTGCGTCGATGAGCACGCGGCAACTGTTGGTCAGGGTGCGCAGATGCCCCTGCATCTCGCGCACCGTCCTGATTGCCTTGTCGCGCGTTCGGTTTTCCGCCCGGCGTACCATGCTGCCGAGAAGCTTATCGAACATGGTGAGCGTCGCGTCGGTGAGGCTTTCCTCAAGGCGGATTGTTGCGGCCGCCAGTGTCGCATGGCGGCGTAGCGGGGTCAGTTCGCCGAGGTGCTGCGGCGTGATCCGTACCGCCTCGTCGGCAAGCCGGTCGAATGTCGCTGATGGGATCATGGCGGCGCGCGCAAGGTCGAGGCCGAGGTTGCGGACATGATCGAGCCGTTCCAGCAGCCGCAGGATGTTGCGCGGTGCCGGTGATTGCGGCGCATTGCGCAGCCAGGCCAGCCATGTCGTTCCCTGATCCGACCGCCGGGTCAGCAAGGCATCGAGCATCGTGAGCTTGTCAGGCTCAATGCCGCTGGTCAGGATTTCATGGGTGAGTTGTTCGGCCTGCTGGCGCGCGTGCCTGACGATTGCCTCGATGACAGCCGGGGGGCGGCAGTAGTACCCGTCGCCGACGCAACTCGTCGATCACGGTGCCGGCAAGCAAGAGAGGCTGCGCGACGGTCTGCGCGACCGGCATCGCGAACGCCACGATCTCGCGAAAGTGGTTACGGTCGAAAGCGGTATAGCCGAACCGCTGCATGAGATCGGCGAGATGCCCGCGGCGGGTTTCATCGCGACGGGCGTAATCGTCGAACGCCTTTGCCGGCGCGTCGACCTGATCGCCGACAAAGGCGAGGATGGCACTCGGCGGTTTCTCACCGGCTTCCAGCACGCGGCCCGGCCAACGCATGTAAAGCAGCAGCAGCGCGAACCCGAGGCGGCTTGGCGCTCCACGTCGTTCGCTGACAAGATCGAGATCCTCACGGCTGAGGGTAAAGTGACGGGCGATCTCCCGTTCGTCGGTTGGAGGATCGTAATGTGAGCCGAGCGCTTCGCGTGTCAGCAACTGCCGTCTTGCCATGCGTCACGACCTTTCCCGCACTGTCCGTCAGACGGTCCTCTGGCGGCCAGCATGAATATGTCCGTCAACTCTGGACCCGCGATGGCGATTCGGACAAGAATGCAAATCGATGGGACAACGGACAGATCGGAACCGACCGTGGCGCTGATCGGCTATGCGCGGGTATCGACCGGCGACCAGAAGCTGGCGCTACAGAACGACGCGCTCAACGCGGCCGGATGCGAGCGCATCTTCGACGACCATGCGTCCGGCGCTAAAACTGATAGGCCGGGGCTTGCCGAGGCCCTGGCCTATCTACGTGGCGGTGACACGCTAGTTGTATGGAAGCTGGACCGCCTCGGTCGCTCAATGAGCCACCTGATCGAAAAGGTCGGCGAACTGGCCGCGCGTGGCGTTGGTTTCCGATCGCTCACCGAGCAGATCGACACCACCACGTCGGGCGGGATGCTCGTGTTCAACATCTTCGGCTCGCTCGCCCAGTTCGAGCGCGACCTGATCCGCGAGCGCACCAACGCCGGCTTGAAGGCTGCGCGGGAACGGGGGGAGCCTTGGCGGTCGGCGTCCGGTCATCACGCCTGACAAATTGCGCAAGGCGCGCGATCATATCGCGGCAGGCCTGACGGTCCGGGAGGCGGCCACGCGGCTCAAAGTCGGTAAAACAGCGCTCTACAAGGCGCTCGAAGGCGCCGCTGCCAAACCGTAGCAAAGCATGAGGAAAGAGTGATGCACGAACGCGACCCCAACATCGTCACTTCGAGCCTATCCGGCGTCGTTACAGAGCAGGGCATCACCGTGAGTGTAAATATCATAAGGCTCGAGAATGAGCCGGGTTGGTCGCTCGAAGTGGAAAATGAGAATGGAACGTCCACGGTGTGGGATGACCTCTTCGCGACCGACGATGCGGCTCATGCCGCCTTCCGCCAGACCGTTAAAGAAGAAGGCATGCGCGTCTTCCTCGATCAGGCTGTCGTCATTCCCTTCAGACGTTAGGACCGTCCGCGTTCGCCGTTCGTTCGATCCTAGCGTACGTAAACTTCACTTTCGTGTTGGGGTGGACGGCTCCCAACGGCATCGCAATGTGCCACGATGAGGTCGTTGCCAGCCTCATATGAAGGAGCCGCCCATGGAGAAGATTATCAGAGTTGGGATGGACACGTCAAAGAGTGTCTTCCAGGTGCACGGTGTCGATGCCGCGGAAAGGCCGGTGTTGCGCCGGAAGCTGGCGCGCAAGGAAATGATCCGGTTTTTCGAGAAGTTGCCCGCAACATTGGTAGCTATCGAGGCTTGTGCTGGCTCGCATCACTGGGCGCGGCTTCTGACTTCGCTGGGACATGAGGTCAGGTTGATCGCGCCACAACTGGTGAAGCCATACGTCAAGCGCGGCAAAAACGATGCCGCAGATGCCGAGGCGCTATGCGAGGCGGCAAGCCGTCCGACCATGCGCTTTGTGCCGGTGAAGACTGCCGAGGAGCAGGCGGCTCTGATGCTGATGGGGATGCGGACCCGGTTGATCCGCAAACGAACCCAACTTGCCAACGCCATTCGGGGATACGCCTCGGAATTCGGCATTACCGCGGCGACCGGCATGTGTCGGATCGAGCCGTTGCTCGACAGCATTGCCGAAAATGACGCTGTCCCCAGCTTGGCACGCGAGCTCTTCGCGCTGCATGCCGGGGAGTACATGCAGCTGAAAGCCGAGATTGAACGGGTAGAGAAGAAGCTGATGGAATGGCATCGTGAAAACGAGTGCAGCCAACGCCTTGCGCATATCCCCGGCATCGGCCCAATCGGCGCATCTTTGCTCATGATGAAAACCCCGGATCCCCGCCTATTCAAATCCGGGAGAGACTTTGCCGCCTGGATCGGGCTGACGCCGAGAGATCATTCGACCGCAGGCAAGGTAAGATCAGGAGGTATAACCCGCGCTGGCGATGAGCTGCTAAGAAGTACGCTCGTCGTCGGTGCGACTGCCGTGATCCGGCAAGTACGCCAGAAAAACGGGCGCCACGCCACGCCTTGGCTGCTTGGCTTGATCGAGCGGAAGAAGCCAAAGATAATAGCGGTAGCCCTCGCCAATAAAATGGCGAGAATTGCATGGAAGCTTATGGTCAGCGGGGAGAACTACTCGCGTAGATCAACCGCGCCAGAGCTATTACCAGTATAGAAATTCGATTGTACAGCGTCGGTAGCTATCGACGATCCTGTACTAATTGAAAGGAAATCTTGCAAGAACAGCAGTTGGTGTGATCGATCGATCTAAGGCTCGGGACACTCTGGTCACTACATTGGCCGTCAAAGGCGTTTTCGTGTTAAGAACCCGTGCTGCGGATACCAGCTTGGCCAGCGACCATATGTGGCCGCACCCAAAGGCCGTACATATGAACGCAAGCGATCAAAATACCGCCGCTCATATCTTGCAAGAGGGAGCCGTCCACATATGCAGTGACCCCCGGCATGGTCGAATACCGCCGCCCTCCCTCCGAGGGTCATAACCGTTCGAGGCTGTTGAAAAAAGTCGCTTCGGCTTGGAAGGGGGCGTTGGTCCGAGCAATATTCTTCTCGTATCGCGTCAACCATCGCAACTCCTGGTGTAAAGCCGCTATCCGTAAGCAATCATATTACGCGCGACGTGGCTGCGCTGCCGGCTTGATCCTGAACGCTTACAAAGCGACGCCCGATACCACTCTAGCCGAGTTGCAGGCACTTCTGGCCGATCACGGCACCGAGGTCGCGCTTGGCACGATATGGCGGTTCTCGCTCGGCGCGGGATCACGCGCAAAAAAAGACAGCGCACGCCACGGAGTAGGATCGTCCCGACATCCTAAAGCGGCGCGAGGAATGGTTCGACGGTCAGCTCGTTCTCGATCCCGAGCAGCTCATCTTCATCGATGAGACTTGGGCATCGACGAAAATGGCGCGTCGCTATGGCAGAGCCCCACGTGGCGAACGACTGCGGGCCGGTGTGCCGCACGGGCACTGGAAAACCACCACGTTCGTGGCGGGGCTGAGCCGCACCGGCATGATCGCACCCTGGGTGCTCGACGGGCCGATGAACGGTGATGCCTTCACCACCTACGTGACCCGCGTCCTCGTGCCCGAACTCTCACCCGGCAAAGTCGTCATCATGGACAACCTGTCCAGCCATAAGGCGCCGGCCGTGCGCGCCGCCATCGAAGCGGCAGGTGCCCGGCTCCTGTTCCATCCGCCCTACAGCCCGGACTTCAACCCTATCGAGATGGCCTTCTCCAAGCTGAAGGCGCATCTGCGAAAAGCGGCCGAGCGGACCATACACGCCCTCTGGGATGCCATCGGCCGCATCGTCGACCTCTACTCGCCCCAGGAATGCTCGAACTATTCCGCAGCCGCTGGTTACGATGCAGACTGATCGGAAACCGCTTGTCTTATGAAGGTGGCAATCTTTCTGGCAAGAAAGGCCGTCGCCGACGAGCCGCAAACTCGTCGACGAGGGAAGGGACAGATCGCAAAACCGCAGGCCGTAATGGGCCGAGCTAGAGATTGATCGCCCTCCTCTTTTCCCGTGGCCTGAACGGATACGTGGGCCTTGGCCCGCATGACAAGCAGAGGACCTGGAAAAGATGGAGACCATCGTAGCGCAGAATGTCGGTGTCGATATCTCCAAATCGACACTCGACGTGCATCTTCACCCGGCGGGCATCGCTCGCCAGTTTGCCAACGACGCCAATGGCATCAAGGCGTTGCTCGGTTGGCTTGGCGACCGTGACATCGCCCGTATCGTCTTCGAACCGACTGGGCCATATCATCATCGGCTGGAGCGGCGACTGGGCGACGCAGGGCTCCCTTTGGCGAAGGTCAATCCGCTACAGGCGCGGCGCTTTGCCCAAGCCGCTGGCGCACACGCCAAAACCGATGCGATCGATGCCGCTATGCTGGCCCGCATGGGCGCACTTCTGACACCGCCGGTGAGACAGATTACTAGCGAAGCTATCGATGACATGAGGGAGCTTCACATTGCTCGGCTCGCCTTGATCAAGGATCGTACCGCTGCCAGGAACCGTGAGCATGCGTGTCGGTCGCCATTGCTGAAGCGACATGCTGCGCAACGGCTAACACGGATCGATCGTCAGATCGCCGCCATCGACGCTGCCCTGAACGCGCGTTTGCAGACCGATCCTGAGCTGGTGTCGCGCTTCGAGATACTCATCTCCATACCCGGCGTTGGTGCACTCACCGCTATGATTATGCTCATCGAGATGCCTGAACTCGGTCAACTCGAGAGCAAGCAGGTCGCCAGTCTCGCTGGTCTCGCCCCACAAGCCCGCGATAGCCGGCAGTATCGCGGAAAACGCCACATCCGCGGTGGGCGCGCCGTTCTCAGCCAAGCGCTCTACATGCCGGCCCTCGTCGCCACGCGGTTCAACGTCGATCTGAAAGCCAAATATCAGACGATGGTCACCGCCGGGAAGCCGCCCAAGGTCGCTATCACCGCAATCATGCGCAAGCTCATCGTTCTCGCAAATACGTTGCTCAAAGCCGACCGCAAATGGATTAATAAGGCCGCTTGATCATAACGGATACTCTAGTGTCTGTCGCGGCTTGCGGTTGAAGTGTTCGCCCTGACCATCTCGGAAGGCTCCATCGCCAACATCTTCGACAGATGGGTCAGCACATGGCACCGTGACGAGCGTGATCCATGACAAGCTGCGCGGCGCGCGGATCATCGCCTCGGATGAAACGACCACGCCGACCAACGGCGTAATCCAGTGGTAATGAGTGTTCATCTCAGACTAGGCGGTGGTACAAGGTTGCCTCAAGCCGGGCCCGCCATGTCGCCGAGGAAGTCTTGGGGGGTCACCAGCCCGACGTCTGGGTGTCTGACCGCTATGCAGGGCCAACAGGATCTGGCGGGAGCGCATCAAGTCTGTCTCGCCCATGTCCTGCGTAACGTTCAGTATGCCATCGACAGCGGTGATACGATCTTCGCACCCACGAACCGCGACCATCTGCGATGGGCGAGCGGGATTGGCAGGCGACGACACAATCTCAAGGACAGTACTTGGTGAGCTATGCCGCAAAAACAGATCTCGGGCTGATGCAGAAGCCTGTCGCACACCCCGCGGGCAAGGCGCTACTCAAACAGATCAAAGCCTAACGGATGTTCTTCGTCTTCCTCACCAATCGTAGCGTGCCCGCCACCAACAACATTTTCTAGCGCGAAATCCGCCCCTCAGTCGTGCTCCGTAAGGTGACCAACGGTTTCCGCTCAGATTGGGGTGCCCAGATCCATGCCGGATACCGCTCCGTCACCGGGACCGCCCGCCTCAGCGGCAAGTCTACGCTCCCGGCCATGCGCCACCTTGTTGATGGCAAGTTCGCCGTCGCCTAATCAGGTCACTGCGAGCCCCCCCGTGAGTAATTACGCTGTTTTAGCCACAATCACTGTTTTCGCAATATCCACTCGGTATTGACGCCGTCGTTCAGACGTCGTGCGGAAACGGCGATCGTGCGCTGATCGGGTAAAAGGGTCATCGTCTTGTGGACAGTTGCCTTTCCGTTTCTCGACATGTCGATCACGATGACGCTTTCGTTCGGCATGCTAACGGCTATCCGGCCATCCGCAGCATCGCCCCTGACCGGGACTGGCGGTCCGCCGATCGTCGCGTCAAAACCTGAACCTCCTGGCGTAACGGACGTGAACCGAGAACCTCGCAGCAGAATCGTTTCGGTTCGGTGGCCTCGCGTCGTTTCAATTCCGACTAGTTTCCAAGTGCCGGCGACTGCTGAACCGGAGTGCCGCAGCCCGCCGATCCGCCGGCTCGTGATCGTGCTTATGATCGCCCGATGGTCCGGCTTGCTATGGTTTACGACCGTCTTGGTGAGCTTATCGCCATCCGCAGATGCGCGGTAGTTCACCGAATAGACAAGCTTTCCCCTAAAGTAATCGCGCTCGCGTACCTCACGGGAACCGATGGCCGCGACCTCGATCGAATCGACATAACCGTCGTCCTGTACAGGGTAAGAGCGGCCATCAGCTTTCACACTAATTTTCGACTTTGCATCGCCGCGCGAGAAAACGCCACGTTCAAGCGATAAAAATTTCCGGTTCGGCATCTTTGCTAGGCTGAAAGTCCATAATCCACGTTCCGTTGAACGGACTGGCTCGCAGAACCTGATGGTTTTCGCGCGCAGCGTTTTTCGAGCTCCGGCATAACTGCCATGTCACTTAGCGCATAAGGCTGGGTGGCTAGAAGAACACCAAGGAAATAAGCGAGACTCATCTGACATCGTTTCCTTGTTAATTTGAAACTCATTGCGGCGAATTCAACAGGTCGTCGCAACGCGCTGTTTGTCTATCTGTGCAAGGCATCGGTCAAGCGCCTCGGCTGGTGTTTTCCAGCCCAGCGTCTTGCGTGGTCTGCCATTGAGCGTCGCGGCAACGGCCGCAAGTGCGTCGGCGCTATGCACGGTGAGGTCGGTGCCTTTAGGGAAATACTGGCGCAGCAGCCCGTTAGTGTTCTCGTTCGTGCCACGCTGCAAAGGCTTTGCGGATCGCAGAAATACACCTCACGCGCGTCGACCTTCAGGCGCGCATGCTGCGCCACCTCCGCACCTTGATCCCAGGTCAGCGAGCGACAGCTCTGCCGGCAAGATAGTATGGTGCGCGTGATGGCATTCCGAACGGCTTGGGCGCCGTGTCCGGCCAGCGCCGGTCCGTTCTTGATGCCCGGCCCGGCACCGTGACGTGATCGCGCGGGCACGGTGTCGCCTTGTCGGGGTCACTACACGAAAGCGAGGTTTACGTACGCGGCGTTTATCAACGAAAGACGGCTTTCAAGGGTTAATCATGCCTTTCTCATTATACCATCCTTTTGGGAAAAGCCTCAGCCGTTTCGATCGCCTTTCGCTGGCGGGAAGGCGAACGGGCGTGATCGACCACGCCCGTCGCTGGCATTAACCGGGTGAAGCGGCAGAACCGGCCAGCAGCCCGCCGTCGATGTTCACTTCTGTCCCTGTGACGTAGGTCGCTCATCCGAGGCCAACATTACCGCAATGGCCGCGACTTCATCGGGCATACCGAACCGCTTGAGCGGCGTATCTGCGACTAGCGCCTGCATCTTGGCGTCCCGATCGGGACCGGTGCCCAGCATCGGCTCCCAAATCGGCGTGAGGATGGCGGCCGGATGGACCGAGTTGCAGCGGATTTTCCAACCCTGTTGAGCGCAGTAGAGCGCGACCGTCTTGCTGTGGTTGCGGATCGCCGCCTTGGACGAGGCATAAGCCGCAGCGCCAGGGATGCCGACCAGTCCCGAGCGGGAAGATATGTTGATGATAGATCCTGCCCCCACAACCTTCATCGCACCTATTGCATAGCGACAACCGAGGAATGTCCCGTCGAGGTTGACACGGTGAACCTCGCGCCAGTCCGCTAGGCTGGCATGTTCTGGGTCGTGGGGTGCCATGCCGGCTTCGAACCCCGTCACGCCGGCATTGTTGACCACCACGTCGGCTACGGGAACGATGGCAGCTAACCGCAACCAATCAGCTTCCTCGCGTACATCGAGCGGTTCGAACCGACACCCGATTTCAGTCGCTGTTGCCGCTCCTGTTGCTTCGTCGATGTCGGTGACAATGACGACCGCACCTTCGTCATGGAAGCGAGCTGCGATTGCGCGGCCGATGCCACGCGCAGCGCCGGTGACGACGCACGTCTTGTTATTCAGTCTTTGCATGATGTTCTCGAAACAGAGCCCAGTCGGCGGATTACTCCGCTGGCGTATGCTTTGCCGCTTTAGCGGTGACGCTGGATCATTTCGAAAGGCTCCCGAGGACGTCACGATGCTACGGTAACGATCGATCGGCTGCAATTCCCAAAACCCACCTGAGAGAAGCGGGCGTTGGCTCATCGTCCAAGTTAGGGCAGCGTCACCGGATGCCTCAGCGCTTGAACCTGACCGCCCTCCTCGTCGACGAATATGACACCGCCATCTCCTTTTTCGTCGATAAGCTTGGCTTTGAGTTGCGTGACGACACCTCGCTGACAGATGGCAAACGGTGGGTGGTGGTCGCGCCGCACGGCGCGGGGAGTGGACTGCTACTGGCGCGGGCTATCGGGGATAGGCAACGTGAAGCGATCGGCGATCAGAGCGGAGGTCGAGTTTTCCTGTTTCTTGAAACGGATGACTTCGCCCGTGACCACCTCGCGTACACGCAGCGAGGTATCCGCTTCGTCGAAGCGCCTCGCCATGAACCATATGGCATCGTGGCTGTCTTCGAGGACCTCTATGGCAACCGATGGGATCTGATCGAGCCTATCACCGGCGAGCAGTGATTCCCGATTGACCATCGTTTCCGCAAAGATTGAACGGCAATGTTGTGGCGGTGCGCGCGAGGCGGCTACCGTGTAACGCAACCGAGACGTTAACCGAGGAAAGCTATGCGGGTTCACGACGGGAAGGTTGCCATCGTCATTGGTGGAACGCGTGGCATCGGTGCAGCGATCAGCCGAAGGTTGGCGGCTGATGGCGCATCGGTTGGGGCAACATTTCTAAGCCGGTCGGATTACGCCGAGCGTCTTTCAAGTGAGTTGAGTTCGGCAGGCCGTCATGCCCTTATAGTGCAGGCAGACGTTAGCGATGCGGGCGCGCTCAACGACGTGATGGATCAGATCGTGCAGCATTTTGGCCGACTTGATATTTTGGTGAGCGTAGCTGGAACGGCAATCGTAGGGCCGCTTGAGGATTACCCGGACGATGCGTTTGACCGCTCTTTTGCGTTGAACGTCAGAGCGCCATTCCTTGCAGCAAAGAAGGCGGCAGGCTTGATGACCGAAGGCGGGCGGATCGTGACGATCGGAAGCATCGTGGCGGACAGAATGCCCGGCGCTGGCGGCACGCTCTACGCGGCGAGCAAAGCCGCGTTGGGAGGCATGACACGCGGCCTAGCACGGGATTTAGGCGAGCGTGGTATCACCGCGAACCTAGTTCAGCCGGGGCCGATCGATACCGAACGCAACCCTGCGGATGGTCCGAACGCCGTCACAAATCGAAACCCGCTTGCTATCCCCCGACATGGCACGCCAGACGAGGTTGCGAGCCTTGTGGCATATCTCACCTCACCCGAGGCAGGGTTTGTGACCGGAGCGACCTACAATATCGATGGCGGTTGGAGCGCGTGAGTAACGGCCAGTGATAGCCGGCGACCTGACTTTCCGGGTTCACGATCCCAATCGGAACGCTCGGGCAGCTTAGCGTACGATTCCAAACATCCTCCAGCCGGTCCCCTTCCTGCTCAGAGCAGACATTCTAGTGTCGCGAAAATGACGACATTCGAAACGTCCGGAATCTAGGACTTCCGCGACAATGCACGGAAGTCCTGTGTGGAAGGCGTTTCGGATGCGTCGATCAGATGGCGATCTCGCCCTCGTCGCTACCATCCCAGTAACGGATCGTCTTTGCATCGACACGGATCATCACGATACCGGGAGTGTCGATGCCCTCGGGAAAATACCGATCGAGATCCTTGGTCCAGTGATCAGCAAACGCGGCTTTGTCCTCGATCAGCGCAGCGGCGCCTTCGACAGTTACAAACAGTGGGGGCCCGCCGAGCATGCCAACGGCACCGGTGTAACTAAGGGTGACGTGCGGATCAGCGCGCAGCTCGGTAATCTTCCGCGAATTTTGGTAGGCGAAGAAGTAGCTGTCGCCTTGATATTCGACATCGCCATTGTTGCTCATCGGGCGGGCTGTCAGGGTGCCGTTGGATGAGCGAGTGGCCATCATCGTAAAGTCCAACTTCGCCATCTTTTTTGACAGGTCGTGTAGGCTGAGGCCCGACATAATGTTGCTCCTTCAATGTGGGGCCATGACGTTTGCCCGGGCAGTTGCAACGAACGTAGGGACGTGTTGGTCGCGCGAGCCCCCTGCAATCAGGAACGCGGGACTGGTGCATTTCAATTGGACGAGGAATGATTGGGAGTGCCAATCCCAACCGGAGGCTGCCAGGCCATAAGTGAAGCCACCCGCAGCCTACAAACCTGTTGTGCAAGTTTGGCAATGTGCATATTAGCACATCGACAGCATTGAAGGTGTGCACACATGCAGATTATCACACTTGCAGCTCAAAAAGGGGGGTGTTGGTAAAAACGACGCTTGCCGTTAATCTTGCGGTTGCCGCCCAAGCAGCTGGCATCAAGACGGCACTGTTCGACCTTGATCCGCAGGAGAGTGCGACAGCTTGGAGTGAGCGACGGGCGGCTGAGTATCCCCATGTCGAGCCAATCAGCGCACGCAGGCTCAATCAAGCGATTGACGCAGCAGCAGCTAATGGTTTCATGCTTACGATCATCGACACTCCCCCGGCGGCCGGAGCAGAGGCAGCGGCAGCCGCGCAGCGTGCAAACGTCGTCGTCATCCCATGTCGGCCGTCATTGATCGATTTGGATGCGATCAAGCGTACAGCGCAGCTTATTACCAGCACCGGACGGACGGGAGTGGTGGTACTGAACGCAGCTCCTCCGACTGCCACAACGCTATTGGAGGACGCTCGTAGCTTGCCGAGGCAACCGGCCTGCGGGTGGCGCGTGTCGTCTTACGTGAGCGTAGCGCTTATCGTGCTGCATGGCCCTACGGTTTGGGCGTGGTTGAGCATGAGCCCAAAGGCAAAGCTGCTTTAGAGGTTGCAGCTTTGCAAAAACACCTATTTGAAGATTTGATGAATTGCACACCTGCAAAATTGAAGGCTTGAACAATGGCAAAGCGGACATCCTTGTTGGGGCCGGCGGTGGCTCCTCAACAACGTCAGCAGGTTGAGCCGGACAACGTACCGGTTGCGGCGGCATCGACACCGTTGAGCAGCGCCGCACGATCAGGCGGCAAGCGTCCGGGCAAGTACCACTTGGGCGCATACTTTGAGCCAGACGATCCTACAGCCGAGGCATTCCGAGTGCTGGCAGCACGTACCAGGCGCAGTCATCAGGATCTTCTCGCGGAAGCAATCAGCGAGTTGGTCGCGAAATACGATGCGGACAAACAATTCGGCCGCGTGTGATGATGTGCACACCTGCATACCGTCAGAAAGGCAGGATTGATGTATGACCAAACGCCAGAATCCTAATCCAGAGTTCGACCTGTTTATCCCGCTGATGGGCGAGCTTCCGCTCAAGGATCAGCGGGAGGTTATGGAACGACCATTCTTTTCGCTTCAAAAGCGCAAGCGCGTGAAGCCGATCGAGTACAAAAGTCCCGATGGCGAGACATGGGTAAAAATTGAGGCAATTCCAGCCTACGGAATGGCGACGATCTGGGATGCCGATATTCTGATTTGGGCGGCCTCGACGTTGAACCGTATGCGCGAGCAGGGGGTCAATGACCTTCCTCGGACACTCCACACGACATCCTACGACCTGTTGCGGGGTATCAAGCGAGACACAAGCGGCCGAGCGTATCAGGAACTGCAAGCCGCGCTGCAACGGCTCCAGACGACTTCGATATCAACCTCAATCCGCGCACCCAGGCGACGCACAAAGGCCGGTTTCAACTGGCTCGATAAATGGACACTGGAAGTAGACCCTGAGACAGATCAGCCACGGGGCATGACGATCACGCTGTCTGATTGGGTTTATGAAGGCATCGTGGGCGAACGGTCGTTGCTTACTATGCACCAAGACTATTTCTTGCTGACTGGTGGGTTAGAGAGGGCTTTGTACCGCATCGCGCGTAAGCATGCCGGGAACCAGAGGGGAGGGTGGACATGTCGTGTGGAAGTACTGCGCGACAAAACGGGCAGTGATAGCAAGCCCAAAGAGTTCAATCGGATGCTACGCAAGGTAGTGGAAGCCGACCAGCTTCCCGATTATGCGTTGAAATTGGTAGCAACTGCTGACGGCAGTCCTGCGGTATTGTTTCGCCTCAGGGGTGAAGCCGAAGCGCTTGCCTTAACCGCCAAGCTTGAAGCTGAGAAGGAGCGACGGAGCCGGTTCGACGCAGATCGTCGGCGTGTTGCTGAGGTCGATGACCTCATGGACAAGCTAGCTCGCGGGGGCTGACTATCGTGGTTTCACACACCCGTAGGCGGTAAAGACGCCTCAAGGCGTTCTGGATGATGCACCGGAAGGCGGTCGGCAAGCAACAATCATAGACTGTTATGCTTCAATTGTCGTGGTTTCACACACCGGAACGTCGTGGGATCACACACCGGGCTATCGTGGGATCACACACCGAATCACGTGGGATCACACACCACACGATCGCGTAAACTCATGAAAAGAAACAGCTTTCTAAGCTTTTTCTCGAGCTTAACCTTCTTAACAGTTCATATTTAACAGAATCTATAACGGCTACCCGCCGCCAGAAACTCGAAGGCTTCAGTCAGAATGAAATTGGCCTGACGGCCAATACGTCTTCGCTTTGTGACGGCGTTAGCTGTCACAAAGCGGCCTAACGGCCGCATGCTATGCGGGAAGAAAGGCGGGTGCCTACGGATACCTAGCCTATTTACGACGACCGTCAGGCTCCTTGGCCACGCCCTTGAACGGCTTACCATCTTCCTTTTGATCCATGAACTGGCCGGTATCGATGTTGCGCTTCACCTCGTTACCGTTCGGTGTCTCGGTCTGGGTGCGGTCCTTGACCGAGCCGACGCGGTGACCTTCGCCTGTGTTCTTTGCCATGACGACTTCCCGATAGCGTTCAGTCATGAAAGTCGGGGTTAAGACACGGAAAACAAGATGGATGAGGGCAGAGTGTGTAAGGTAGCGATCAGGATCGAAAGTTCCCTGATATTCGGCGTCGGTGGGGTAATCGATCCGAGCGCAAACCTCGCCCGGGAGACGCCATTCGCGGTAGGTAGATGCCCTAACGCCCGAATTCGGACTGTGGAGCCCCGATAAGCTCTGCCGTGGGTGTCCACTACCCGAAGACCCTGTCAGGCTCCATAGGGGCGCTCCTAGGGCTCTCAGCGCCGTTACCGGACCCGAATGGGGCCTTGCTGGTGTAGAGCAATAGATAGCGGTCGGTGTGGCCTCACAACGCCGCCAGAGCGACGATGACGCCAAGGTCCATCGCCCATCACGACAAGATGGGTAGGCAAACGTGAAGCGCGAACAGCGGCAAAAAGATTGGCGGGGTGTGCGTGTGCGCCGATCGTGAACCCAGCGACAGTACCCCGAAGAGAGTTCGCTCAACTGCAGCTCGGTTCACCCGTCCATTGCTCTGACAGAGCGATAGCCCTTGTACCTGCGATGGAGGCGACCAAGCCTGAAGCACAACATAGCCCAGCGTGTGCCCCAAGTGAGCTTTGGTAGTGAACGGACATATTGCGGTATGACATCTGCCCGCCGGCAAGCCGCGAAAATTTCACGTCGCTGTTTCACTCTCTCAACATAGTCATGCACTTGGGCGATCGCCGCCCGACAGTCGTCCAAACCAGCGTCGTTCGGCATCATTGGCAACCAGGCCCAGATATCGACCTGTCGGCTTCCAGGAGCGTGTAAGAGAGCTGCCAGCGAACATAACAGTTCGGGTCGGAGTATCCGGCACTGATCGCCTCACGCATAGCGCCGGTAAGGGCTTTTGCCCGCAAAGTCTGATGCGGCAATCGAAACGGGTTCGCCATAATCGTACGATATTCCCGCGACCATTGTTCGAACTTTTCCGGTGCCTCCGGATCATAGCTTTCCAGCATAATGCTACTTCCCCGGTCCGACATTGCCTGTTCCCTCCACCTTCGCATCAGCGTTCGTGCCTTGCGTTCCCGATTGCGCCTGCCGCTGCGACAGCGATGAGGTCGAGGCGAGCCGCAGGTTAACCGTCTGCCCGTTGATCCGGCCGTCGCCAAACCAGATGCCACCAGCCTTGGTCCAGGTCAGTCCGCGCGGATCTGCGACGAAGTCGCCGGCGGGTGTGTGGGTGAAGTGGATATTGCCCGAGCCGGTCAAATCGGTGCTGAAGTTTCCGCCGCTAACCTGCCGGGCGGCATCGGCAAGCGCTGCCTTGAGCATGGGCGCAGGGATAGCCTGAAACGCCGTCAAAACTTGCTGCCGTGCAGCATTCGGATCGGCTAGGCGAGCGGTGCCCATCTTCTCATCGATCATACCGAACACGGTGTTGGTGTAGATCGCCGAGATCGCCAGCATCTCCATGTAGCGAACGTGTACATCCTCGTCGTAGGTCGACGACTGACGGTGCGCGCGAAAGAACGGCGTATCGAGCGCGGCGGGTATTGGCCCAGGCTTCATCGCATCGACTTCCCAGCCTTTGCGCGGCTGCATGGCGACGACGATCGGACCCGCGTAGATCATGTGCGCGGCATCGAGCGGAGTAACCTTCGCCAGCTCGGCAGGCGGGACAGCAGCCACGTCCTTGCGCGTCGGCTCGATCAGACCGTCGATCGCCTGATCAAAACGGGCGATACCGCCTTCCCGACGTTGCATGACCAACTGGGGAATTGCATCAGGAGCAACATGCCGCGAGTTGGTGTCGCTCATGAAGGCATCTGCCATAATGCCGAGCGCTGGCATTTCGTAGGTCTTGCCGGTCTCGATCCCGAGGCTCTTCACGCGCTCCCAGAGGCTGGACAACCCCGAACTGGAGCCTGCTGTTTCCGATGCCGAACCGGATACGGACGAGCCGCCTCCGCCACATGCCGTCAGCATCAAAGCGAGTACGAAAGGGGTAACGGGACGACATCGGATCATCGCTTTTCCTCCACCATCAGGTTCCGCAGGGCTGCCGCATCCTGTTCCAGCTCGGCAGTCGATCCGGCGAGCCTGGCTTCCAGGTCGCTTGCACGTTTGCGTAAGCGAGCAATCTCAGCCGCAGCATTCGGATCACAGGCGGGGCGAGGCTGTCCGGATGCGGCCGACCAGTCGCGATCGAAGCCGGCATCAAACGCGGCACGATCGGCGCGAACGACGGCGGTGTCACGCTCCACCCGCACGTGACGTGGCTCTGCCACGATACCGCCAGCCATGTCAGCACGGCCGCCATTGGCGCCGCTACGAGCGCACCCGAGGCGAAGCCGCTCAGCGCCACGACAGTACCGCTAAGAAGAAGGCAGAAGGCAAGAAGAGGCGAGACGATGTCTCGCTCAGTTTATTCCACACCTTACGCACGCGTGCAGCCCCCAAAGCGTGGTCGATGCGTGGTCGCATCGTTGGATATGGCTATGGCATCACACCGCAAAGCGTTCGTCAACGCTATACTTAGGGTGAAAACATCGTATTCTCCAGCGCATACGGTGGGGACTTGTCGATGGCGCGTGTGATGCTGACCGGTCGAGTAACGGATGCCCAAGCTGCGGCGCTGAAAAGCTACGCGGCCGATGTTGGTTTGCCGGTCTATCAAGCCACCGTCCGCGCGCTCGAACTTGGCATCGCGACACTGGTCGGGGGCAGGGGAGCTGAGCCGGCTCAGGCGGCACCGGCCAGCGTTTCTGCCGGCGAGATCGACGCTCTGCGCGAGGCGATCGATCGACTGTCACAACGTGCCGAGCTGAGCGACAGGCTGACCCAGCGGACTCTCTACGCGGCCGGGGGCGGCCTATGCTGCGGCGCTAGCGGGGCCGGGCGAAAGCGCTGAACACAAGGCGCAGATCACGCGGGATGCCGATCAGATATTCGATCGGCAGCTTGCCAGGGCACGTCAGGAACCCAGCGAGAAACAGGGAGGGTGAAGGTGGCAGGGACGTGCCGCCTATTCCTCCTCGATAGCACGAACCTCCGCCTGAAAAGTCCTGCTGCGATGCACAATAAAGGCTTGCATGAAAGTAGTGATCAGCAGAGCATGGCTGTGCCTTTCAGGCATCCTCTCCTAAACTTATTGGGTCGCTTGCCGGCCTTTTTTTGTGATGTGGGGGGATCTGATCAGCGTGGCGCAGGCAATCACATGACGGATGGTGTGCGGGAGCGAAACTGTAGCCCGATACTGGTTCCTGCGACTATGGTTGCCGACGTGGCAGGCTATCAGTGGGCGCGTGATGCTGTCGGGCAGTCCGGCGGGGTAGTTTATCGGCTCCACGGCAAGCCTGGCGCTCCTGACCTGTTTCTCAAGCACGGTGATGGTGCCGTTGCGGAGGACATAACCGACGAAATGGCCAGGCTGCGCTGGCTGGCGGGATATGTTCCTGTACCCTCCATGGTTCAGTTCGTCCGGACCCCTGATCAGTCATGGCTGCTGATGACGGCGATGCAGGGGCAGACAGCGTATCAGGCGCTGGCATCCAGCCCCGATAGCCGCTTTGCCGTTGTCGATGCGCTGGCGGCCTTCTTGCGGCGCTTCCACGCGATCCCGGTCGGTGAATGCCCCTTCAACAGCGATCATGCGCTCAGGCTGTACCGCGCCGGGATGCGGATCGATGCAGGCCTCGTAGGGGTCGATGAGTTCGATGAGGAGCGGCAGGGCTAGACCGCCGAACAGGTCTGGAGCGCGATCCAGGAGCTTTTGCCGCTCACGCCCGATCCGGTGGTAACGCATGGCGATTTCTCCCTCGACAATCTCCTCATCCATGAGGGCAAGGTCGTTGGTTGCATCGACACGGGGCGGGTCGGGATTGCCGATCGCTACCAGGATCTGGCGATAGCGTGGAACAGCCTGGGAGAGTTCGGTCCGTCGTTGCAGGCCCGTTTTTTCGAACAATACGGCATTGCCGATCCCGATCCGCGCAAGCTGCAATTCCACCTGATGCTCGATGAGCTTTTCTGAAGAAGCCTAATCCAGCCTTTGGGGATGGGATGGAAATCACGAGCTGTCTTGCTTACATAGGGCACCTCATCAGGAGGCGTCCTATGCCGTTCCGTGATTCACCTGCCCGTCGCTCTTCAAAGGAGCACATCCGTCTGGCTCTAGCGAAAGTACGATCGTCGCGAATACAGCGCCGACGGAGACCCGGGGGCACGCCGGATGACGAACCAGCACCTTGCCCTACCGATCCCCACCCTGGCGGGCTTTCAGGAGGGGCTGCGGCTCTGATCGAAAGCGATTAGGATAAGCGACACGATTATCGCTGAAGAAGATTTCGTCATGGACAGTGCGAACGACAATGAGGCCGGTGCCGCTTTCCTCAAAACGGAGGGAGACTCCGTCCTTCCGCCCGAGTTTCGTGAGATGCTGGATGAGTGCGACCGGGTCGGGATCGGCATGGACCTGGTGATGAACGTCTTCCGTGCCCGGCTTTACGAGGCCGGCTTCGATAAGACGGACCGTACAGAGCGAATTTTGACCGCTTTCTGGAACGTGGTCGAACGATACCGATAGACCGGATTGTCATTCGTTCGGGGTGATGAAAGGATGCGAATTCGAGAGAGCCGGTAGCAACGTGTTACCGGTGCGACGGGGGCGTCCGCATGGCCTTGTGGATTCGGTACGATGGCTAGCCGGGCGGAAACACTCTCCCGTGGCCAGGCGAGCCGCAACCGGCATTGGGCCGGGATTAACGCCCGCGCCCAAGTGGCGGCGATCCTGTTCCTCCTATGCGCCGGCGTCGGCGCGCTGGCGGGATGGAAAACCGCACCCGATCTCACCCGGCGCGGGGCGGCGCTGTACCTGAAGACGCAAGGCGCCGAGCTGCTGCACCCCTTCGACCGCAATCTGCGCACCTACGAAGCCGGGATGCGGGTTAACGTCCGTGATCAGATACTGGACCCCGACAGTCCTACCGCCCGCGGCTTTAAGCGGCTGCTATGGCGGATGGGTTTCTTTGCCCTTTTGTGCGGTATTGCGATCGGCGTGCCGCTCTACCGCTGGCGTCGCGGCGCCTGGCTGACGGAAGGCGAACGCGCTGGCCGCGACCGAACGGTGCGCGGCGCCGAGCGAGTAGAGGCAGGCCACCTTGCACAGCTTGTGCGGATTAATCCCGCCGAGCGGCCGGTGACGATCGGAGGCGTGCCCGTGCCGGAAGGTGAGGAAGCGCGGCACTTCCTGTTTGCAGGAGCTACCGGCACCGGCAAGACGACCGCGATCTGGGCGCTGCTCGACCAGGTGGAGCGGCGCGGGCAACATGCCTTCGTCCACGACGTGGATGGCGGCTATGTCGCGCGCTACTACCGGCCCGAGCGCGGCGACCTCATCCTGAACCCGTTCGACGCCCGCTGCGCTTACTGGAACCCGTTTGATGACGTGCGGTCCGCGTCCGACGCCGACCGGTTGGCAGGCTTTACGTTGCCAAGCCGGGCGGCAACGCGACCAGTGATGACGTCTGGTACGACCAGGCCCGGCTTGTCGTTGCAGCCGTCATCCGTCGTCTGTGGGAGCAGGGCAGGGGCAATGTTCCTGAGCTGACCCGTGCGCTCCGCGACATGACAGCCGACGAGCTGGCGGCGTTGACGAGTGGCACCGAGGCTGCGCGCGTGTTCCAGAAAGATGCCGACAAAGCGACAGCGAGCGTGCTGTTCTGCCTTGCCGAAGCAGCCAAGATCGTTGGCACGCTGAAGCCGGCGCCGGGTAATGGGACGACGATCAGCTTCGACGATTTCTACCAGGCCCTGCCCACCATTGAGGGCGCGAAACCGTGGATCTTCCTCGCCTCGCGCAAGCGTAATTTCGCCGCGGCGAAACCGCTGCTTGGTTGCTGGCTGGATTGCGCTGTCGCAGCCATCCTCGACCGGCCGATCCGCGGCGCGGCGCGTGCGTGGTTGGTGCTGGACGAGCTGCCCGCGCTGCCGCGTGCGTCGGGTCTGCTAACGCTGCTGCCCGAAGGGCGTAAGTTCGGTGCGGCGGTAGTGATCGCGTTTCAGGCAATCGGCCAGCTTCGCGATACTTACGGGCAGAATGCCGCGGGCACGATCGTTGGTCAGGCTGGCACCCAGCTTGTCATGCGGCTGGGTGACCCTGAGAGTACCAAGTGGGCGACCGAGCTGCTGGGTCGCTCCGAGATCGAGGAGCATCGCTCCTCCGCGTCGCTGGACAGCGACGCCTGGACAGACAAGGGATCGCTATCGACCACGCGCGCCACCAAACCAATCGTGCTCGATAGTGAGATCGGTGACCTGCCGCCCCTGACCGGTTTCCTGCGCCTCTCCAGCCTGCCGATCGCCCGCGTGGCGATCGACCGCGCGCATATGGAGCGGCCCGATATCGCCGAGCCAACCGTACCGCTGTCGGCATCGCCGGCACGGTCGAGCACCGCCCCGTCACCAGTACCTGTGCCGGAACCAGCTACGGATCGTACCGCGGGCGGAGCATTGTAGGTGGTTGCCAGCGTCGCCGGGCTGAAGAGTGCAGGTCAGGCGGCGAGCTATTACGAGTCCGACGATTATTACTCTGAAGGCGGCGAGGCACCTAGCGCATGGTTCGGAGAGGGGGCGAAGGCGCTGGGATTTGAGGGCGAGGTAGACCGTGCCGCTTTCAAGCGTGGGCTGGAGGGCGAGCTGCCGAACGGCCAGCAGCTTGGCACCATCCGTAATGGCGAGCGTGAGCATCGGCCGGGATGGGACATGACGTTTTCCGCGCCAAAATCAGTGTCGATCATGGCCGAGGTCGCCGGCGATCGGCGCCTGATCGCCGTGCATGACCAAGCGGTGAAGACTGCGCTTGCCTATGTCGAACGCCATGGCGCCGCGACGCGTATCCGCACCGGGGGCGATATCCGCACTATCGAGACCGGCAAGCTGGCGGTTGCGACCTTCCGTCACAACACCAGCCGTGAGCAGGACCCGCAGCTTCACAGCCACTCGGTCATCCTCAACGCGACCCAGGACAAGGATGGTAGCTGGCGCAGCGTCGAGAGCCTCGCCTTCTACCGCATCTACAAGGATGCAGGCGCGGTCTACCGGCAGGCGCTGGCGCAAGGCGCGCGTGAGCTTGGCTATGGTTTGCGCGAAACCAGGGGATCGATGTTTGAACTGGCCGCGGTGCCGGAGGCTGCGATCAAGGAGTTCAGCGCTCGCGGCAATCAGGTGGAAGCAGCGCTGGCCGAACGTGGCAAGACCCGTGCCGATGCCACCGCGGCCGAGAAGGCGACGCTGACCCTCGCCACCCGCCAGGCCAAGCAGGAGATCCCGCGAGAGGCGCTGGTACCTGGCTGGCGTGAGCAGGCAGATGCGATCGGCTTCAGTGCGGCCGAGCGAGTAGCGGCCATCGCCGAAAGCGAGGCACGTGCCGCTAAGATGCCTACGCGCGGGCTGGCCGATACCGGTCGTGCCGAAGCCGCGGCCTTGCTGGCGGTGGCAGCCGCGGCACGGCAGCTGTCCGAGCGCGAGGCGGTGTTCGGTGCCGCAGCGCTGGAGGCACGGGCTGGCGAGCACGCAGGCGGCCGGGCTAACGCAACCGAGATTGCCGCGGCGGTCGATCGGGCCAAGGCAGGTGGCGAGTTGGTCGCACGCGAGCGCGGTGCGGCAGGGCAGGGGTTCACTACGCGCGATGCGGTGGCGACCGAGCGCCGGATGCTTGCGGTCGAACATAGCGGACGTGGTGCTGCCGATACGCCGCACGATCGGCAGGAAGCGGCGCGCATCGTTACCACCGCCGCGTTCTTCGCCGAGGCACGGGGGCACAAGTGGACGGAAGGCCAGCAGTCAGCGACGATCGGGTTGTTGACGGGGCAGGACCGGGTGGCAGGTGTGCAGGGCTATGCTGGTACCGCCAAGACGACCACCGTGCTCGCTACCTATGCTGAGGGGATGCGCAGCGCAGGCTATGAGGTCCGGGCTTTTGCGCCCACAGCTGCCGCGGCGAGCGTGCTGGGTGATGCGATCGGTGCCAAGGGTGAGACGGTCGCCAAGGCGGTGCTGACCGGTGAGCAGCTTGTTACCGAGGCCAGCCGCGGTCGTGAGGCCTGGATCGTCGACGAAGCCTCGATGGTAAGCGCGCGTGACATGGCGCGCGTGCTAAGCATGGCCGAGCGGGCGAATGCGCGCGTGGTGCTGGTCGGTGACGTGAAGCAGCTTGGGTCTGTTGAGGCCGGGCGCGCCTTTGGGCAGCTCCAGGACGCCGGCATGAAGACGTTCGTGCTCGACAAGATCGTACGTCAGGAGAACGACCTGACCCGCGAAGCGGTGGAAGCGACGATCGCCGGCGACGGCCGGCGGGCATTGGAAGCGCTGGAGCGCGGTGGGGGCAAGGTTGCCGAGATAGCCGATGCTGGCGACCGACGTGGTGCCATCGCCCGCGACTATGTCGCACTCACACCTGATCAGCGTGCCCGTACGCTGGTGATGGATACGACGCGCGAAGGGCGCGAGTTGCTGACCCATGCGATCCGTGCAGAACTGCGCAAGGATGGAACGCTGAGCGGTGAGACGATCAACGCGACTACACTGGAGAGCAGGGGCCTGACCCGCGAGGAGGCGCGTCACGCGCGCAGCTACGAGACGGGTGACGTGGTGACGTTCCGGCGCGACTATGAGCGGCAGGGGATCGAGAAGGGGCAGGCCTACCGGATCGCCCGCGTCGATCGTGACGCCAACCGGATCGAGCTACGCACCCAAGAGGGTCGGGCGATCGATTGGCGGCTTGATAAATGGGGCCGCGGTCAATCTGAGAGCTTTGCCGAGATCACCCGTGAGTTTGCAGCCGGTGACCGGGTGCAGTTCACCCGCAACGATCGTGAAGCGGGCCGAGTCAACGGTGCGACCGCGGCGGTGGTCGGGATCGATGCCGAGAAGCGGATGTTGACCGCGATCGATGCGCGAGGGCGCGAACACACGTTGAGCCTCGATCATGCCGGCGACCGGCACGTCCGGCACGGATGGGTCGGCACCGTACATGGCAGCCAGGGTGCGACCGCCGATCGGTCGATGACGCATCTGGAGAGCTTCCGGGCGAACACCGTGGACGCCAAATCTGCCTATGTTGCGATCAGCCGGGCGAAGCAGCACGCCGCGATCTATACCGATAGCAAGGAGAAGCTGGCGGACGCGATCGAGATGCGGACCGGCGAGCGGCAGGCGGCTATCATGTCCTCGCGAGCGGCCGAACACAGTGGTAGCGAGAAGCCTGCGCAGAGCCGCGGCATGGGACTGGGGTAACCCCGCGTGTTAGAGTTGTTCTCAAAAGCGTGCGAACAAGGCGGTACGATGCACCATCAGTGTGGGGTCTGGTCGACGGATGGGCTGCTACGGCCTAAAATGTCTTTCAATGGAGGTAGACGTAGTTGGTCACCGGGAAAAATGTCATCTTCGTCGTCGAGCACATCCCGGTTTAGAGCGAAGATTTCTCGCCAGCGCCGTCCGGCACCGAGATGAGTATGCGCTATTTCTGACAGGTTTTCGCCTTCCACCACGGTATGTCGTGCGAATACTGCTTCATCGGCTGGCGCGGCAAAGGTGGATCGTTCCCGCTCGATCTCTGCTGAAAGACTAGCGAGCGCCTTCGGGCGGTAAGCACGGCCTTCCGGCAATTCCTCAGCCTTTGTGAACCACCGCCGCAGAACGGATGGGTGTATGTCTTCCATATCGGTGGGGCCGGACCGGGTGGCGGTAAGCGCCACACCCTTCACCCATCCCAAAACGGCTTTGACCGATCCGATACCAAGTCGTCCCGCTTCCAAACCTGCATCCTGCGTATTGTGAAGCGGCGCACGGGCATTGTAGCGAATGTCATCGAGTTGCGATCGGCCGGCGAGATTGACAGAAAGCCCCTGCCGGATGGCGCCGCGTAGAACCCAGTGTAACGCGGCGTTCGATAGGCCACGCTCCGGCCCTCCACCTCCAACCGACCCGTGATCGCCTGCGAACCACTTCTGCTGGTACGGCGCGTCTCGACCCTGTTCGAGCTTGCCGACGTGTTTATTCGACTGGGAGACATTCCGCCAAAGCGTCGGGAGAAAGTGGACGCGGCGTTCATCAAGGGCGACCGCGTGGCGTCCAGCCTCAACCAGTTCACTCAGGTTCATGTCATGATCGTCGTAAGATTTGTCCTTGCTTCGATCCACGACCGCCGACACGGCTTTCCAGCCTAAAGTTCCTACTGTGTCCCACACGCCGCAATAGCGGATGCGAAGGACAGGCAGTGCATTACCCGCAGGCCGCCATTCGCCTGCCGCCACTCGCGCTCAGCTTCAGTAATGCAAAGCTCCGGACAATAATTCGCACGAAACTTGAGGAGGTCGGGAGTGTCGCCGTCACGGGCGGCATATTTCTGATATACGCCCAAGCTTCGCTGATCTGGTTGGCGTCGTTGACCTTCAAAATGCCAACGGCGCGTATGAAGCCGATGAAGGAGCGAGCTGTGAAGGCGCCGCGGCTGAATCCGAATACGAAAAATTTCGTCACCAACCATATAGTTGAAGATCAAGAAGCGGTATGCCTCGCGAATATTCTGCACGAGGCCTTTACCAAAGGCTCCGCCTCGAAACGTTTCATCGGAGGCAGTCCCTACTCCCTCGTCGTAGTAGATAATCTGCTGAACGCCCCGATGATCTACTGGCAAGACGCTCTCAGCGAGCAGAACGACGTTAGTGGGATGTGCCTTGGTATCGAGCTTGTTCCAAGAGCCGTCGAAGCAGAAAATCAGTCGCCGCACTTCTAAACTCCCGTTAGAATCAAGCTACTTTGGTTGGTCGTGTTGGCAAACGAAAATAGGCTGGCGCTTACCCTATTATATTAACTCTTGCAATATCTCAACAGTATGATCGCTGGTTATTACTTAATTGATACATCGTGGCTCCGATGAGCCGAGACAAGAAGTCTAATTTTCTGCTCATGCCCAAAGACTCTAAAATCCGTTGTTGATGGAAAGCGTTTGTCGCTTAACTCAAGAGGGCCACTCGGCACACGCGACACTGTTTAGGCTTGAGCGGTCGTAGCTACCGACACCAATGTACCTCTCCATCTTTAAGCCAGAAGTGTGCGCGGCATCCGCTCCGCGCCCATACGGAAGGATAGAGTGTTGGGCCACCACGCTGACCAAATGAAAGGGTCCAGCGCGGCTTGACGGCCGGCAACAGCATCATTTCTAGGCGCTGTCCGCAGCCGCAGGGACAGTTCATCCCAGCCATCCACCGAACGCCATCCTCCTGTGCAACGATCAGTTGATTCAGAGGCAACTGATTAGGCAGTTCATCACCCTCGTGAAACGCGAGAGTGACAGCAGGTTGGCCACCGCGGATTCGCGCAAGCCACTGGCGAGAATGGTCGAACCATTGCCGAAAGCGTGACAAGAGAGCGGTCACGGCTCACATAGCCCAGGCATTCCGAGCAAAGGTTCCTGCGCCGCTGCACCCGTAAGCCCGAGTTCATCAGGCGGGAAACTTGCTTCACCGAAACGCTCTACATCGCCATCCCCGAGGCGGAATACGGACCGCGCGAACGAGGAGGCCGGCTCGTGGCGGTAAGGGAAGCTTCGCGCCAGATATTCGAGCATCGCTTCGGACGCCGCGCGCATGTTGAGCGAGATTACCGCCGGTGCCTCTTGAGGTGCGCCTTTAATGTAGCCTTCAGCCACCTCGGCGGCATGCGCGGTTGGGTCAACTCGTGCAAGATATTCAGCGCGGAGAGTGTCCGGCGTGTAGACACAGCGAGATAGCAGGCTCGAAGCACCAGGTTGCACGTAATCTATCCTACCGACTGCGTCGGCGACAGCCACACCGCCGTCGGCGAGCTGTCTCGTGAAGATCGTTACTCCCATGTCCACGAGCGGGATTAGGAACGCTTGCGCAACTAGGTCAGCGACCTGCCGCCCTTCTGAACTGTCGACGCATGAGAAGATTACGTCGCACCCGGCAGCAGCTAACACTGCTCCTCTTGAAAGAATGGACTCCTTGACGCTGACCACCTCAATGTCGGGCCGGTACGCACGCACCGCGCGGGCGAACATATCGACCTTGGCCGAGCCGAGCGCCGCATCTTGCAAAGTGCTGTTTAGAATGCGGTTGAGGTTACGATCTTCGACAGTGTCGAAGTCGATCAGTACCAGCCCTCCAAAGCCAAGCCGCGCTGCCTGTTCGGCAATGATGGATCCAGTACCGGAAACGCCCACCACGCAAGCGCGTCGGTGGCGAAGCTCGGTTCCCATCCCGTCGCCAAACGCCATTGGCTGGCGACTTAGCGATTGGTTGGGCGAAATATGCTTGATCTCGTCACCCGCTACCCGCACTTCCTCAACGGCTACGAAGCGACCATCTTCCTCGAACGTGCGCGCCCTGATCGAACCGTCGGGCACCATGATGGCCGAACCAAGTGTAGCGGGATGCGATCCGCACCAACCATCACGCGCAGCTGCTAGTACCCGGAGGTCGCTTGCATCGTCGATGTGCGAGAATTGAAACATGCCCCCCGGGTGGGAGTGGATCAGGATCATAGCAAGACCCTCGTCTTCTGCCTGCGCTTGGGCTTCGGCCAACTTCTGTCCGGGCCAGACTAAAGCGTCGCGCTCGCGGACGCCGCATTCCAGATACGGCACAAGAATTATCGAACGTACGAAAAGTCCTGGCCGGGCCCCGCCGCTGATTGTGCACAGTAGGATCGCCGCCGCTTCCAGCCCGTCAGCGGGCAAGAGATGGTTACGAAGCCGATCGTGATCACGGCCGCAGAGCGCCAGCAGCGAGAACGACATCACTCAACCTCACGTGTTAGGGAAGCGTCCACGAGAGCAAGGTGAGTCAGTACATTATCAACGCCCGGCCGCCACGGAGCGACATAGCCCCGATGGCGCGACCAGCGCTGAAAGATACGTTCGGCGATCGGTTGGGGCACCTCGGTCTGCGGGATCGGTAAACCATCGACTCTCGCAACCGGCGGGTAGCAGTAAAACATGTCGATCTCTGCCATCGGGTAGCTAATCGGAATCTCCAGTGCGATGGTCGTCTCAGCTGCTGCGAAGCCAGCAGGCAGGCGCATGTTTTCGATGAGGAGCCATCGCCGTCCAGCGTCGAGCAGCGTCGACCAGGTAAGACCCCGCTGATCTAGCCCTGCCTCATCAGCAGGCAGGAGTCGGAAGCCGCGCACTGGTTGTATGGCCTCACCGTTATTGATCTCCCGTGGCGTAAGCCGAAGCTTTTCAATCCCCGGCTCTCGTAAATCGATTGCATCGTCCAGCTCTACCTGGCGTCGCTCGCTCGCGGTCTTGAGGATGATGATCCACGCTACGGTGGTGTCGAAGCCAGCTTTACCCAGCGCCTCACGCACCCGAACATGTGGCCGGTCGAAGGTCACGACCACGCCTTGGACGTTCAGCTTCCACGCCGATGCCTTTGCATAGAAGACCTCCGTGCCCCTGCCGGTCAGCGGTACCAAGGACCCCTTGTCGATCGGTTGATCCTCTTCGTCTTCAAGCCTGAGGAAGATAGTTTCTCCAGCCGGGACCTTGCCAAGCAGTCGTAACGCGTCCTCCCCCGATCTGACTGGCAGGCCATGCCAGCGATCGATCGTCGAGTTGGAAGCGGTAAGTCCGATCGGCCTTCGCGACGATTACCCGAGGCGCTTCGGACACCGAGCGGTCGAGCTGCTCCTCAAGCCTGATTTCCTCTAGGTCGCCGCCCGGAAGCCACTGCAGGATGATGTAGTCGGAGTGGGGTGCCAGATCGCACGCCGCAAGCACCTGCCTACCGGTCGGAGTATCATCCGTAACTTCTACTGTACGAAACTGCAGATCGACGTCTGCCACCTCGACGTTGCGCCGCCGCCCGTTCCGCTGATTGTCCGTGTCCATCTTGACCTCCGTCGATTGCGGTTTTCGATTGCGAATCTGCAACTGATGCTTACATGAAGATAATAGACCACAATTGCAAGAGTGAAATCTGGTGTCGAGATCGGAATTTAATGCTGGAGCGTTCTATCGCGCCCTCGACAGTGCGCGTACCGCAAAGGATTTAAACTGGAAGCAGGTAGCAGCCGGCTCTGGTGTGAGCGCTTCGACGCTGACACGGTTAGCGCAAGGCAAGCGGCCTGATGTCGACAGCTTGGCAGCGCTGGTCGGATGGTCCGGCCTCAGCGCTGATGAATTCGTGTCAGGTCAGAAGTCTGAGCCAGAAGCGCTTGCTAAGATTACTTCGCTCTTGAGCTTCGATACGCGCCTCAATGATGACAGTCGCGAAATGATGATCGGGATGGTCACTGCCGCTTACGAGCGGCTTCGGCGGCCAATCGCATAGCGCTTAGATAAGGAGGAAGCTCATGAACGATCAAGAACGCGATGCTGTCCGCGCCATGCTTCGTCGCAGGTCAGCTGAGCGCACCGGTACACGGGAAGACGCGCGTCAGTGGCTTATCTCCGAAGGCATCTATGAGGATGATGGTCGCCTCAAACCTGTCTATGGCGGACCCACCGAGCCCGAGCAAAGGTGAGCCGGCCTGAAGCCGGAATTGTTCTCGGTTTCCATGGCTGCTCGGGTTTAGTAGCTCAGCAACTCCTCGCAGGCGCTGACTTTCGACCAAGTACAAAGGATTTCGATTGGTTAGGACCGGGTGCCTATTTCTGGGAGAATGACGCGCGGCGCGCGCTCGAATGGGCTCGGGAGAAGGAGGCTTCCCGGCCTGGAAGCTGTTCCATGCCTTCAGTTGTGGGTGCAGTCATCATGCTTGGACAGTGTCTCGATCTAACACTACGTGATGACCTTGACCTCCTAGCCGATGCCTACCGGAGCCTTTGCGATGCGCGGCAAATCGCAGGGCTGGAGATGCCTCGCAACAAGGAAGTACCCGGCGATCCGTATCATGACCGTAAGCTTCGGTATCTGGACTGCGCCGTAATCAACCATCTTGAGCTCAACATTACTGCGGAAGCGGAAGAGGCAAGGTCACGCGGGGAGGTGGCGCCGTTCCGGTCGATCCAGACCGTGCGTGGCCTTTTTATCGAGGGTGGTGACCTTTATCCAGGTAGTAGTTTTACCCGAAAGACGCATGGACAGATTGCCGTGGTCGATCCAACCTGCATTCTCGGAGTTTTTCGGCCCCGACCCTACCCCTGAATACGGCGCGGTGCCGCAGGTCCGTAAACACGGCGATCATGAGCGGACCTCAAAATACGCTCCAGATCGCTCGCAAAACTTTCTGAAACGCTTTGCACGATCTCATCTTGTGAGGGAAGTTGCCCGAAGAGCGATCGAAGTTCGGCTTCGCGTGGGTCAAGAGAGGACCAACTGGGACGCCGGCTCATGATGGAAGGCCTCCCCTCAAGCCCGCGGTCCCGTATTGTGGATTGAGATCAGCATTGAAGTAATGCTTTCGCCGGACCCATACGAAGCCTTCGTTTCTAGTGAGAATGGCAACGTCGATTGGCCCGCCAACCGTCTCTAGATCGGCGGAATAGCGCCTCTTACGGGATGTCAGCTCCACGAGCGAATACGCCACCTCGCCTAGCTCCTTCTTCGATAGATGGTCAACTACTGCCATAAGCGTTCGCTCCGACCGATCCTTCAGACGCTGCAACCCGGCCACGAAATTCTCGTTAGCGGCCTCGACGATCTGCGCGCGCGTCGCTTTAGGAAAGGCCCTCGGACGTCCTTCGACCAGTTTTGTCACTATACTCTCGACCATCTTGCCGAGCGAGAGCTCGAAGCCTCGATCGATCCCAAACATGAACCGTTCTGCCATGTCGGTCTGCGCGAACGGTACAACAGCCGCCGTCGGACCACGACGATCGATGTCGCGTACGCCAGAGGCAACGATCCGGAACATGCCGAAGTAGACACCGTCGGCCTCGACCCAGTGCAGCGTAGGGAAGATATCGTCTTTGCCGAAACCGGCGAACACAAAGCCAGTGTAAAGTAGCGTTCTGATCCGCGATCGGATTAGGGCAAAAAGCATTTCATGGATTTCAGACCTGAACGCGTCGTCGAGCACGAGTCCGCTTAGCGCAACGTCGATCACGGGATCAACTACGCTCCCGTAACGTCGGCGGAACTCCGCTACTGTCCGGTCCTGTAGATAGTCCGGATTGCGTGCCCTATCAGCCTCTGCGCGCCGTGCGGCTACGGCTCTTCGAACCACGCCTTCGCCACCGTCCGGGTCGCGTCGTCGTCTTCCAACGGCGTCGACCATGTAGTTGAAATGGGTCGAGCGGAGCTGGTCGAGCTCGGCACCGGCAAATCCCAGCAGGTGCTCGTCCTCATCTTCTTCAGTGTGGCTAAATTCCAAGAGGAAGGCTGAAAAACCGTCCCATACCTCTTCCAACCGGGTAAAGGCGTTATAACTAAGCTGCTGTCGATAGGATCGCGCCAGCACCTCGAGCGGCGCGTTCATAAATTGAGCATTGTTGTAGATCATCAGCCGATTGGCTGAAACCGCGACAGCTGAAAGATTTTTTTCTGCGGAATCGTATGTCTTACGACCCGAAGACCCTGCTAGCGTGACCACGCTGTCCGCCGCCAGCGCGACGGCAGTCCGATTTAGAATCGCGATCTCTGCCGTCATGCGCCGCTCAGCCCCCAGATCCATACATCTGTTCTAGATCGACGGTATGCACGACAGGATGTCAACAATGCGTTGTCGCCAGCCACTATAGTTTGACACCCGGGCCGACGTGGCAAGTCGAGGCAAAAGTCTACCTTCCTCCTCGGTCTAGGCGGTGCCGCGTTGAGGTGAAAACCTGAAGATCACAATCGGACTGGTCATGTAGCGGAGTGCTTATGTCCTAAGGACATAAGCACTCCGCTACCGTACTTGTCAATGCTTTAAGCTACCGCTTTATCTAAGCAAAAACCGTTGACCCTCTGTATCACTACCCCTATGTCCTTAGGACATAGGGGTAGTGATACGACATGAACTTTAATGACGGCCTCGACAAAGCGCTGCTCGACCATGACGCTCCCATTGTCACCGACTATGAATTTTTTGCGCTTGGCAGGAAGCTTCTTGATGCAAAGGAGTGGGCAGGCGAACCGCTGAAACGACTGCCGACTGGCTGGGATCAGATCCGCGCTCGAAACGCTATTCGCCGTCTTGAAGCCCGCAAATCCATCACCGCTGATGCCGACTTTCGTTCTGGCGTATGGCGCGTAATTCAATCCACGCGTAGCGGGTCGGCCGAGGAGGTCGCCTGCATCGTCGATCCCTTTTGCTATGTGTCTCACCTCTCAGCGATGCAGCGGTATGGCTTGACCGATCGCAGCCCCGAAGCGCTGCACCTCACGACCCCCGCGCGATCTGTTTGGAACATGTTGCGGGATCGAAAGATGGTTGAGGATCTTGGCGGCCCACCCGACGGTGAGCATCCCTTGCTTCTGCGCTTGGGCTTCAAGGGAGAACTACGTCGTCGGCCTGTTATTGTGCATGAATCCAGTCACCCCGCGAAACCTGTAGAGGTTCGGGGCGAGAAGACGCGTATTACGTCCATTGGCCGCACCTTTGGTGATATGCTTTCTGAGCCAGCGCTGTGTGGCGGTATCCGCCATGTGATCGACATATGGGAACGAGATGCCGAGCAATGGGCGGATCAGATCATTGGCGAAGTCGACAAAATGGAATCCAAGATGGTCAAGGTTCGTGCCGGCTATCTGCTTTCTGAGGTTCTAGAGATAGAAGACGGCCGGATCGACGGCTGGGAGCAGTTCGCGCAGCGTGGGGGATCACGTAAGCTCAATCCGGACGCCCCGTATGCCCCGACCTATTCCGAACGATGGATGATTTCTCTGAATGTCTGAAATTGATGAGGCTCCCGAAGGAGAGCGGACCGAGATCGTCGATGTCGATGTTCGGGCATGGGTAGAAGCGGCAAAGACGGACCAGGTTCGCTACCGGGATCGGCAGGTGACGGAGATCGTGCTGGCCGCGATCGGCGTCGCGCCGAACCTGAAGAAAACCTTGGTGCTGAAGGGCGGCGCGGTCATGGCGCTGGCTTTCAAAAGCGAGCGTGTGACCGGAGATGTGGATTTTAGCGCCGATGCTGACCCCGAAGCCTTCACCGAGCTCGTGGTAGAGGAACTGAACGCGCTTTTGCCGAAGACCGCGATTACCCTCGGTTATATTGACCTGCGGTGCCGGGTGCAGTCAGTGAAGAAGATGCCGAAAGCCAAGAATTTTGAGGAGCATGATTTTCCGGCCTTGCTCGTGCGGATCGGCTCAGCCGTGCGTGGGACCGGCGAGGAAAAGTGGCTCGACATCGGTCAGGCTAGCCGTGTGTTAGATATGGAAATTAGCTTCCGCGATCAGGTCTATGCCTTCCAGGAGCTGACTCTCACGGATGCTGGCGTTGCCGTGCGCGCGTTCACGCTGCACGAGTTGATCGCCGAGAAATTTCGAGCTTTGCTCCAGCAGCCTATTCGGAATCGATACCGACGCCAGGATGTCTATGACATCGCCTTTCTCGTTGAAACCAATGAGCTGGGCGACGAAGATCGAACACAGATCCTGACAACGCTGATCAAGAAGTGCCACACTCGCAGTATCAATCCAGATATAGCATCGATCGATGACCCAGAAATCGCAAAACGAGCACAGGCGGATTGGGATACGCTCAAACTTGAAATATCGGACCTGCCCCCGTTCGAGGAACGGTTTGCGATTGTCAGGGATCTTTATATTTCACTACCGTGGCGACATGATCTTGGTGGTAAATAGAGTATTGGATCATTATCCAATACTCTATCGGCGAATATTTCAGAAGCATGCTTAGTTTGCAAATATCTACCAGGTCGAGACCTCTTCAATTGTTTCGACGATCTCACGAAAGTGCTCGGCGGAGTCACGCGCCGTTGCGATATGTGCTCCACGCAGTCCATCGGAAGAGTTGCAGTAAAAGATAGGCTTCTTTGCATCCATTGAATATGGAATTAAGCTATGAAGATTTGGTATCTGACCGAGCTTGTAATCCTCCCAGTCTGCCACTTGGTTTAAAGGACCAAGCTTTGCTACAATATTATTCTGAATAGCTGGTTCTAGATCGTTCCCGTATATTTGCCAACCAGCAGTCATACCCGTTGCGTTAGATCTAATATTATGGCGCTGAACAACATATCCCAAGTATGTGGGCCGTCCACGAGGAATGGATAATTCGGGATCATTCCATGAGGCATTTATCAGATCCCAATCCTTCCGCCAGGAAACCAGCTTTGCACCTAGATTTTCGGTGCCTTGGATTGAAAATAGGTCAGGGGCGACGGGTGTTATAAAATAGTCGCTGGTAGCAAGAACAGCGCGGTTGAGTGCACCGAGGTTTGGACCAAGATCGATCATTACAAGATCGGCACCAACCTTTTCAGCTGCCCATTGTATGTAGCGATGAAGCGCGGATTGGGCTCGCAGATCAGGCTCGCTGCCGCCTCTGGCTCCACTCCACGTGTCACCAAGACGGTCTTCAAAGTCGCTGAGTTTGAGATCGCCCGGTACAATGTACAACTCGCCTTTGGCATTTATGACTGGCGAAGGACCGCGTGCTCGAATATCTCCAGTCGTCCTATAAACGGGCTCGATATTGCGAAATATACTGTTCCCGGCCGGGCTCCATGCTTTTTTGATATCACTATCAGAAAGGCTGTACGCGGTTAGATTGCATTGCCCATCGCAGTCGACCATAAGAACAGTAGAGCCTCGCTGTGACAGCAAATGCGATACATGATAAAGGTAAGTAGTCTTACCTACTCCGCCTTTATTGTTGAATATGCTGATCGTTTTGGCCACGTCATGCTCCTTGATTATGAGGATGGCCTACGCGATCGCGCATCGCCTCTCAACCGAGCTGGGCTCCCTAAAAAAGATAAACCTGTCGCGTGAGATGAGGTGGCGCGGCAGCTCCCTTCGATGCGTCACGCCCCAGGTTCGCCCTCCGCAACCAGCGTCCAGATCGGACGCAATGGTAGTTCCGCACGGATCGCTTCCGGTAGGCGCTGATAAACGTCCAGTAATGCGCTGACGATTTCATCTCGGCCCCAGAAGCGGACCCGGAAATAGAGATCGTTGGTCCGTTTGCGCACCGTAGACTTGAAGCCGCTCCAACTTACCAGCAGGCCTTGATCAGCATGTGTGTCCTGCACACAACCGAGGAGCCCTTGTAAAGTAGGCTGATCGACGGTGACGTCGCCGCTCTTTACCTGCACGACGAGGCGCGGACCTTCAAAACCGAGAGCGCCGCGGCCAGCTACTATGTCGATGCCGGAATCGGGACCGGGTGGGGAGACATGGGTCTGGTAGCCCTGCGCCGTTAAGATCGCAGCGATCAGGCGGGTGAAGTCGTGGCCCACGAAGCTGGACGAGATGCGGCGTTCGATCTGGTCGCGGGCAATCTGTTCGAGATCGAGCTGTTCTTCCGCCACCGGCTCCTCCGCGACCGGCACGCCAGCAGTCGCTCGGCGAGGGGAAACGACAGGTTCAACGCCATCGCCCGGGTCGCGACCGGTCTTCAGCACGGCGATGACGCGGGCTAGCGCGTTGTTCCGCCGAATCTCGCATACCGTCATGAAGGCGCCGAAGCTGTAGAGCAGATCTTGGCGGAAGGCGTCGCGCTGCAGGTCGGTGGTCAGCCATTCGATCGAGCGCGCGGGATGGCCGTCGGGCAGCTGGCGATAAGGACCGGTGACGCGGGCGATGCCGATCTTGCCCAGACTCTTCAGAGGCGAAACGACTAGGTCGCCCTCAGCGATGGTGTTGACGAACTGGTTGATCTGTGCGGCGTAATTTCCCTGCGCAGCCGTTTTGGCATCGGGGAATGTCTGGCGCACCACGTCCAGCACCTGATCGCGTGTACCCGCCCCAGACAAGTCGCGGACCATGCTGAAACCGATGTTGAGCAGGTTTTGGTCTAACGCCTCCGGTTCATGCTCGCCATCGCGGCCGAGGCGGACCAGCCACAGGCGCTGGGGGGTGGCGGTCATGCGTCGATCTCCGCATGGGGTTGTCCGGCATTGAGAGCGCTGATCCAGGCCAGCGTCAGGTCGCGGCTGCGATAGCGACCCCAGCGTGCCGTTTCCTCGCGTTCGACGATAGGGAAGGTCGAGAATATGTAGCGCACGTCGTCGCGATCGATGACGCCATAGAGGATGAAGAACAGTGCATCGAGCCGCGCCCGCAACCGCAGACGCCGTTCCTCGTCCCAGGCGAAAGGAGGCAGCACTGCGCCGTCCGCATCGACATGGCCAAGGCCTCGCGCGAACGGGGCAAGGTCATGCGCGGTGTAGCTGAGTTCCAACACGCTCGCGCGGACGATATCGGCGGCGGTGTGGCTGCCGAAGCGACGGTCATAGGCGGCCTGCGGGACGACTGGGAGCTGTTCGACGATGTACCAGTAAGGTGCGTGCTCTGTGCTTTTTGTCGGGCTACATAATCGAACAGGATGCTGTTTAGGTTACCCAGCAGCAAGGCCTGTTGGTTCTGCGGCATATCCAACCGGATCAGCGGCGCCGTGTTGCCGGCTGCTGGGCTCGGAATCAGTGCCGCTATCATCGTCCGAGCGTCTGTTGCCCGCGCGATGTCACGGAATGCGATCACCGACTGATGGCCGCTGGCGTCGGCATCCAGCACCCAAAACTGCGGCGCAGGCAAAAAACGCTGGATTTGCCTTCTCTGCTAAGCTCACGTCGCCGCTGAATGCCGCGTTGTGAAGATTGTCCGAGTTGACCATCACCGATGCAGCACGGTGATCGAATTGGTGGATCATGCGACCGACATATAGCGGCACCCATTCCCCCGTTGCCGAACCGAACCGATTGCCGCCGACTGGCCATGCGCTTTCGCGCTCTTCCAATTCCGTGAGGGTGCGGAACAGGTGGCTGTCGTTGGTCATATCAAACATGCGGGCGTAGCGAACCGGCCATGCCGCTACCGACGTGCCGCCAGACCGATCGATCAGCACCGGCAAGCGGGAATAGATGCCGGTGGTCAGTTCCATATCGCGACGTGAGCGGAAGATGGGTGCAGTGCCGGTGTTCGGATTGACCGCGGCGAACCCTTTCGCTGGAATCGCGAAACCACGTTCGGGATCAGCAATCTCGGTAACGTCCTGAAGGAAGAAAGCGCACAATGCTGCCGGAAAAGTGCGCTGCGGGCTGGACACCATCGCGATGAACTTAAATCGGCTATCGACGTCAGGGAAAAATGGCTCTTTGCCATAGCGGGTGCGGCGGTTCTCGAAATCGAACAGCGCCTTAAGATGTCCGCCGGTGGCCACACCGCGAAAGAAGGGCGCAGCGGACAAGTCCGAGGCGATGCCGCTAGGAGTCAGCAACCCGACCATGCCGTTCGGCTTCACCAGCGCATGGGCACGTTCCACGAATAGGCTGTAGATGTTGACGTCACCACGTCCCAGCAACGGATAGGCGGTGCGCGCCATCCGCAAGGCACCCCCCGCACGTTCGTCTGCTAGCGCGAAGTGGGCAGCGAGTGGATCGCCGTCCTTCTTCAACGCCGCGATCATACGTGCCCGATCGGACGCTCGGGTGGCGCGGGCGATTTCCGGGCGGCGTGCAGCGAACCATTCGACCTGTTGAAGTTTCATCCGGTCCCACGGCGGATTGCCGACCACCGCATCGAAACCGCCGCGGCGCTCGCCGCTCGACCATTCGGTCCACACACCGGGAAAGGCGACTTGCCAGTTGAGGAAACGTTCGTCCTCGATCAGCGCGCGGGCGCGGGCAAGTATCCGGGTAGCAGGTTCGAGGAGCTCCCCAGGGTTGAACGCCTGATTTCGCAAGCGATCACCGCTCTTCTCCTTCTCAAACGCGGTTTTGCCGAAACGGGGTAACGCTTTCCCTGCAGCGATCGCGATGGGATCGCCGAACACGCCGTCCAGCCATGCCCGAACCGCCGCTTTGTCCTCGCGTCCTTTAAGGTCGAGCCAGTCAAGGGCGTGAAGGACGCCCATGAAGCCGTCGAGCGGTGCGACCTGCTGCTGCACGCCGTAAAAGGTGTCGGCGGACTGATGCGCTTCGGCGATCTCAGCATCGGTCAACCGCTCGATGATCTGCATCGCCGCCGCTGCCGATTGCGCCTCACGTAAGGGACCGGCATAAAGTAACTGCCCGCCGCCCCAGCCTTCAGCGCGGTCGATCGCGTCGTGCACCCACAGGCCGAACAAGCTGTCACCCGCGCGCAGGTGATGATCGACAAACGACAGTGGCGCGCCGACGGTGAAGGTGTGCAGCCACAACGCCACCTTTGCCAGTTCGACCGCCATCGGGTTTTTGTCGACGCCGTAGATGCAGCGTTTTAGCACCATGCGGCGGACGATGTGGCGGTCGTCGAGCTGTGCTTCCTCGATCGCCCAATTCGCAGCACGGGCATTGCCGAGGATGCGGTTTCGCGTTTTGACAATCTCGTCCGCCAGTGGCGAGCGATGATCGAGCGCGGCGCCGGCAACGGCGACCTCGGCCATGGCGTCGAGAACGTGGTCGGTCAGCATGTCAACTAAGCTGACGAGGAAATGGCCCGATCCCATTGCCGGGTCGAGCACGCGCAGACCAAGAATGGCTTCTGCCGGATCGGTCACGTCGAGTTCGCGGCGGTGATAATCCTCACTGTCGTCCGGACGTAGCGCGGTGAGCGCAGTCTTGAAGGCATCGCGCCGTTCCGCGATCAACGGCTCCAATGTCTGATCGAGGATCAGACCGACGAGAGCATCGGGTGTGTAATAGCTGCCGCTGTTCTTGCGCGCGAAGACGTTGGGGCGAACGCTGAGTTCACCCCCCTCAACCGTCAGCTCGTGTTCGAGCAGGCGTTCGTAGATGCTGCCGAGCTGTTGCACCGACAAATCGCGGTAGTTAATATAGCGGCGTAGCACCCCCGTCCGCTCGAACGACAATGCGTCGATCGTCAACGCCATCACCGCATCGGGGATACGGATGCGGTCGAGTAGCGGCGTCTTTTCAGCCGAGAATAGTCCGCCGTTATAGGGTGGCAGGCCGACTGAGGCGTCACCTTTGTCGATCATTCGCGACAGCTCGCCGATGCTGTTCCAGATCGACGAAGCACTGGTGGAAAAGGCATCGCCTTCGCTCATGCGTCGGCCGATATCCTCGCGCAGCGGACGTAGCGCATAATCGTCGTAGCGGCGGTCGCGCACCGGCAGCAGTCCGCGATCCTCAGCGTAGAGTAGAAATAACAGGCGATAGAGGAGGACGAGGCTCGCCTCGCGTACCTCCTGCAACGGTGCGGTCGGGGCGGCGCGAGTGATGGCACTGGCGATGGCAGGGAACACTTCGGTGAAGACCAACGTCGCCAGGCTGGCAGCGACGCGCTCCTCATAGAAGGCGGCCTGGCGCATCGCGCGGGCGTGGAAGGTCATGCCGCCGGCGTCGGCGAGGAATGCGGGGCGACCGAACATGACCGCGAAGACGCGCAACCAATGCTCGCGATCGTCGGGGTCGGCAAACAGGCCATCGCCCGAACGGCCAAGCACACGGACTAGATCGATTTCAAGAAATTCCTCGGACACCGACCGCGCGCCGGCCCAGTAGAGCCTCCAGCGCCCACCATTGGTCAGAATGCCCCAGCGTAGTTTGCCGCTGGTCAGGTCGTCGATGCGGCGCAGATAGCGGAGCATCTGTGTCGAGGGGGCTGTGGCCTCGTCGCGGCGGCCGGCTCGGTCGAGTGGGCGACCCCAACGCTTGCTTTCCACGACCGCTAGGCCGTGGCCGTACCGGTGCCATTCCTGCGCACCGCTATTGGCCAGCGCCTTGGAGGCGGCATCGGCGAACAACAGGCCATCGGGCACGTCTTCGCGGCCCGACACGGTAAGGTTCTGCTGACGCAGCACGTTGGTCCAGCCGAGCGCGGCGAGCACTGGCCAGATCAGGTCGTCCTCCGTCTGAGCTTCATTAGGCTGGGTCGTGGCGGGGAAGGCATCGAACAGCGCGCCAAGCGTAGCCGTCAGCACGGTTACGTCGACGGCGACATAGTCGGGAGTTTCGGTAATACCTTGTGTCAGATAGTCGCTGGTAAGCAGGCTTCCGGCAGTAAACAGCGTGGTATCAGTCAAGGCAAATTGTCTCCCCAACCGACCCTAGCCCCGCATCCTTCGTCAAACCAGCGCATCCTCCTTGGTTGGCCCGCTTCAAACGATCGCCTCAAGCTTGTTTCCCATGGTGGGAAATTTCCCTTGCTTCCCGGGGCGGGAAATTTTAAGTGATTGGTATGAGGATTATCGCCAGGAACAAGCTGATCGCGTTCTGGACGAAGCACCCCACTACAGAAGCCTCTTTGAGGCACTGGCATGAGGTCGTCGGGGCGGCTGGTTGGGAAAGCCCCCTGGATGTCGTTGCTGACCTCCGGAAAGCAAAGTCGCTCAACGGCGAGCGGGTACGGTTCGAGGTGGCAGGCGGTGATTATCGTATGGTGGTGGCGTTTGATTGGAAACGGTCGATTGCCTTTATCAAGTTCGTTGGGACGCATGCCGAGTACGATAAGATCGATGCCGTGACGGTGAGCCTGTTTTGACGATGCCTATTGGAGCTGGTGCGATGCATATTCGGCCTATCCGGACCGACGAAGACCATGAAACAGCGCTGCGAGAGATCGAGGCGCTGTGGGGAGCAGAAGAAGGTAGCGATGCCGGCGATCGGCTCGACGTGCTCGCCACGTTGGTCGAAAGCTATGAAAGCCGTCGCTGGCCTATCGAGCCTCTTGATCCGGTGCGCGCGATCGAGGCGGCAATGGAGATGAACGGCTACACGCGTGCTGAATTGGCAGCGCTGATCGGCCAGTCACGGGCAACTGAGATACTAGCGCGTCATCGCGCACTCACACTCCCTATGATCCGCAAGATCGCTGGGGCATGGCATGTGCCCGAGAAGGTGCTGGTTCAGGACTATGCGCTAGCCAAGGCATAATTCGGAACGCGTGAGAGATCCGGCCCTATCGTACCTGAGTGTATAGAGACCGGCTGTCATCGAGCATGCTGATCGGGGTCGGTGTGATCCAGTCGGCACCCCGCATCGGATATGGCCCGTAGAACAGGTCGCCGAGCGCGCGTTGATAATGCGCGTTCATCCAGCGTCGGCGACGATGTTCGGGGCCATCGTAAATCATGTGGCATCGCTGGCAAAGCGCCGCCAGCTGGCGAAGTGCGCTGTCACTCGGATCATGGTTGAGGTGAGCACAGGCCAGCACCACCGGTGTCCACCGGCCTTGGATCAGAATGTTCTCCTTCGGCCGCCCCACGCGCCGGCCCCTGCCGTTACGCCAGCATAGCCGGTTCCTATCCCACCATCGCCCGTCTCCCAGGTGGAAGACTCTCTGGCCATGTGGACGCGCGCAATGCTCGCACCGTCCCTTTGCCCTGACGAAGCGCACGAGCTGCGACAGCTGCGGCCAGTCGATTGGATAAAGGAACAGGTGTTCGGGACGGATCGGCATCAGGCTTCTAATCCCGACGCCGCGGCGGTCAGCGCCCGGTAGAGCGTCGCATGGTGGCATTTGAGCAGCTTGGCAGCTTCCCGCACGGACGTGCCCTCGCTCACTAATCGCTCGCCTAGCGCGATCTGATCGAAGGTTAGCTTGGGCGGGCGCCCGAAGCGCACTCCCCTAGCCTTGGCCGCTACCCGTCCGCTGCTGGTGCGTTGGTGGATCAACTCGCGCTCGAACTCGGCAATGCCGGCGAACACGGTCAGCACCATGCGACCCGCCGGCGAGGTCGTATCTGCCCAGGGCTCAGCTAGCGAGCGCAGGCCGGCGCGGCCTCCTTTAGCTTCTCAGCAATGTCGAGGAGGTCGCGGGTGGAGCGTGCCAGTCGGTCGAGCCGCGTCACCACCACCGTGTCATCGTTGCGCAGCTGCTCGATCATCTTGGATAGTTCGGGCCGGTCACGCTTCGCGCCCGAGATCTTCTCCTCAAACGTCCGCTCGCATCCGGCCTCTTTCAACGCAGCGCGTTGCAGCCGGAGATCTTGGTCGTCAGTGGACACACGGGCGTAGCCGATCAGCATGTCGCAAAAATTGTATCATAATAAAGAGATTGTGCAACAGACATTTGCGACATCAGCGTAAGAGCACGAACAAACGCCGAGTACACTGTCGCGTAACTTAGGAGATACGCGACTGAAGCACGGCCGCGATCGCTCAATGAAGGACGGTCAGGTTCGAAACTGGACGTCGTTCCGCGTCGCCAAAACCGGCCAGCTAAGAATTCCCATTTTCCCGTGTCGTTTAGGCCATTTCGAGAAAATCGATTTGGGAACAGATTTCGAGAAAACGGCACCAAACGCCAGTGCTCTTCAGGGTGTTGAGCTGGAGATTCCCACTCGACCTTCCTAATTGGGAACGCTGAATCTGATAAGGCCCCTGAACAATGGATGTTGATCGCCTCGGCGGAAGCGTGAGAGAAGGCGGTATGTTGGACGATATCATCGTAGGACTAGTCGGGGGGCGTGGCCGGGGAGAAGCTTCTCGGCAAGTGGTCGCGCCGTCATCCGTGCCTCACCGTCGCTGTATGCGGCCCAGTGTTTGTGGTGATTGCATATCTAGCGATATCCCAAATCATCGGCGGGTAACGCCTAAATGTAGCCGTTAGAGGAGGACCGACGCGGTTCACGAATTGCCATTAATCGGAAGCCTATAACTTTCCGGTATTGAACGTGCATGGGTGACGGCCAACTATCTCCGGAAATGCTGATGTGGCTGTTTGGCAGCCTGATCGTCATATGCATCGTGCTGATACTCAGAGCCGGATGGCATGTGGCCACGGGGGTGGAAGAGAGCATCGCGCCTGAGCGGCAACCCGACGGGTTCTTCGCTAAGCATCCCAGAATTACGATGCACCTGGTGCTTTTCTCATGTTTTGCAGCCACTACCGGATGGGTCGTGTCGGCTGTCCAGTCCGAAACGGTCACGCATGGCAAGACGATATCGGAATCTCCGATTCAGTTCTGGATCGAGCTTACGGTAGTGGCTTCCTGTGCGGTCCTTTCCGCTATCGCCTTGGTTCGCACGATGGTGCAGACAATCACCTCTTTAAGACGGGCTAGGCTCCGAAAATCCCGTTCTTCCAACGATGAATTGACCTTGCCCCTGCCTGACGTCTCCCTTGGCTGATAGGAATCGATCAGCAGAGGGATATTTGCATGAAGGACGGAGTGAGGGCGCGCTACACGCTTGAGTTCAAACAGGAAGCGGTGCGGTTGGTGCGGGGCGGAGAGACGCTGGCGTCAGCGGCGCGGACGCTGGGCGTGTCTGCGCAATCGCTGGATAACTGGGTAAAAGCAGAGGCCGCAGGTCGTCTCCGGGACGTTCGGGGCAAGGATCTGACCGCCGAACAGATGGAGATTGCGCGGCTGAAGGCGGAGCTGTCGCGGGTGCGTATGGAGCGCGACATCTTAAAAAAAAGCGACGGCGTACTTCGCGAGGGAGTCGCGGTGAGGTACGCCTTTATCGAGCGACATCGCGATATCTGGCCTATCATAGTCCAGTGCCGCGTCTTGCAGGTGAGCGCCAGCGGCTATCACCAGCACCGATTACGCCAAGCCGCAGATGGCGGACCGAACCAGCCAAACCGCCGGCTCAGCGACACGGCATTGGCGGTTCACATCAAAGCGGTCTTCACCGGGATGAAGGGGGCCTATGGCTGGCCCAGGATATGGCGCGAGCTTGCCACGCGCGGCATCCGGGCAGGCAAGGAGCGCGTTCGCAGAATGATGAAGGCCTGCGGCCTGCGCGCCCGTGGCAAGCGGCGGTTCAAGGCAACCACGAACAGCGCACATGATCTGCCGGTGGCGCCGAACCTGCTGGCGCGTAACTTCACCGTAGATGCGCCAAATAAGGTATGGACGGGCGATATCACCTACATCTGGACCGAAGAGGGCTGGCTTTACCTCGCCGTGGTGATCGACCTGTTCAACCGGCAGGTGGTCGGCTTTGCAATGGGCGAGCGCATGACACGGACACTGGTAATGGATGCGTTGCGCATGGCCTGGTTTCGGCGCCATCCCGCGCCGGGCCTGATCTACCATTCCGATCGCGGTAGCCAATATGCTAGCAACGATTACGGCAAGCTCATCGCTGCGTTCAAGATGACCAGCTCGATGAGCCGCAAAGGCGATTGCTGGGACAACGCCGTGACCGAGACGCTGTTCGGCTCGCTAAAGGTCGAGCGGCTCCATGGCATGCGCTTCGACACGCGGCGTCTGGCCAAGGACGAGGTGATGGACTGGATCGCCTTCTACAACCATCGACGGCTGCAACGCATAGAGGCAATCGTCGAGCGGCAGGAGTGTGTGGCGCCGGAATGCGACGACCGCTGCCTCCTCGGCTTGGGTCAAGGTTGTGGAGTGAGGAGCCTTCCGCCCGGTCTTCAAATCTTCAAACGTCGCTCGCTTACGCCACTTCGCCACCGTCTTCGGGTTGATCCCAAGCTCCCGGCTCAGCGTCGAGAGCGAAGCTTCCGATCGCTGTATCGCTGCTCTGACGGCGTGCGTGGTCGTGGCGCTCCCGTGACGTACCTGTCCCATACTGCTTCCTTCCATTCTAACGAAAGGATCGCACCATCAAACCGTGGGATCAAACACCTAGACTTTGCCCCCCGTTGGAGCCGCGGAAGAGTTCACCATGGCCGCTGCAGCCTCCAATCTCCAGTTGCTCTTTAAACCAGAGAAGTCAGGTGGTCCGCCGCCCGCGCCTTAATCGATCGAGGCTGTTGAAAGGTCGGTTTACGTTCGTTGACGGTTGCAGTACGCCGATTAACGCACCTAAATATGCAGAGGCGCCGAGACGCGCGTAGCGTCGAGGCACCTCACGCCCGGTAAAAATATATTGGCACAATCTCCTCCACCCTACGCGGCTACATGGCTAAGCTGCGGGTTAAGTAATTACTCGCATTTGATTTGAAGATCTTATTGAAGGTACTGTAATAGCGGGAAGAGGGTAGCCTCGAGACGCACCGGAGGATTGATGGATCTGTTTCGCGAAGAAGTTCTCACTCAAAAGATGGAAGACCTTCCAGGCACTATCAACCTCGCCATTCCCATGAGTTGGCAGCTGATTGCATTGTTTCTTGCTACCATTATGGCAGCCGCAGCTACTTTTCTAATGTCGGCGAACTATTCTCGTACCGAGATCGCATCCGGATCGATACTACCCGTAGCCGGCATTCTGCAGATTGTTCCGGCTCGATCCGGACGAGTGGAGGGCATTTCGGTTCGAGAAGGTCAATCCGTTCGGAAGGGCGATCGGCTGGCGTGGATCCGCGTTGAGGAGGCCGATCGATCGGGCGTCGGCAAGCAGACCGCGATCCTGTCTGCGATTGAGCAACAGCGGCAAGGGTTGCGGGACCAGCAGGGACTAGGGCGCACCGCCGCCGTTGCTCAACAACAAGGATATTCGGCTCAAATTACCGGGTTGCATGAAGAAATCGCTAATATCGACGCTCAAATTGCTGCGGAAGAGAGACTGATCGACATGGCGCAAGCCGACCTTTCACAGGCCACACAGATCGCGACCCGGGGTTTCATAAGTCGGCGTGATCTTTCAGCCCGCGAAGAAATCTTGTTGTCGCGTCAACAGCAACTGGCCGCCCTGAAACAGACAAAGGCTGCGAAGGTCTCGAGCATAGAGCAGGCCAAACGAGCAAGCAGCGAAGCTGCAGCAAATGCGTTCGCCGCGACGGCGGCGCTCGACGCATCACGCGCACAAGTGGATCGCGATCGCGTAGCCTCCCGGAGCGACGAAGGCTATTCGCTAGTTGCGCCAGCTGATGGCAAAGTCGCGGCATTGAATATCCACATGGGGGATACGGTAAACGCGGAGGACGCAACGATGGCGATCGTGCCGTCAAGCGGACATTTGATTGCGCGTCTTTACATACCTGGCAAAGCCGCCGGGTTTGTCCGAGACGGTCAATCGGTCCGCCTAGCAATTGACGCCTACCCTTATGAACGGTTCGGCACAGTTGAGGGAGTTATTGCAGTCGTATCGAATGCACCTTTGATGAAGGCAGACAAGGAAGGCAACTCAACGCCGATTTACATTGCGACGGCCTCGATAAGATCGCCGTTTGTGACCGCTTATCGTCGGCGACAGGCGCTTCTTCCGGGTATGACCTTTACCGCCCGGATCGTCGTTGAGAACCGTTCTCTCGTCCAATGGCTGTTCGACCCCTTGTTCGCGGCAGCACAATGATAGCTGACACTCTCGACCTTGGTATCTTTGCGCGCGCGCGCGTTCGGCACGTTCACCAAACAGAAGTGGCAGAATGCGGGCTCGCTTGCCTGACAATGGTCGCGAGCTACCATGGGCTCAACATTGACATGGCCGTAATGCGCCGCAGGTTCGTGCCCTCGACGCGCGGTGCTTCGCTTCGATCCTTGATGACGATCGCGGACCGTCTTGGGCTTACGTCGCGGGCGGTTAAGGTCGAAATGAACGATCTAGGCGCACTCGCGCTCCCAACTATACTTCATTGGAACATGAACCATTATGTTGTGCTGGAAAGGCTCTCCAATAGAAAGGCTTTAATTCATGATCCCGCAGGTAAAAGCGGATGGATACGGCTAAGTGAGGTCTCAAAGTTCTTTACGGGCGTAGCCTTGGAGGTTGAGCCAACATCTGAATTCGAAAAGGGCGACGTCCATCAGCATCTACGCCTGTCGAAGCTATGGACTAGGATACGGGGCCTAAAGCGCGCGGTTTCACAGGTTATACTTCTGTCCCTCGTAATTCAGATATTCGCCTTGGTCTCGCCTTATTATATTCAGCTTGCGATTGATAGCGCGTTACCCGAACTTAATATCAGTTTCCTTAGCGTGTTGGCCTTGGGATTCGGACTGTTTACAGTTTTGAACGGGGTTGCAATACTACTTCGATCGACGGTACTGCTAGCCGTCGGATCGTCCTTTGGGTATGGATTATCATCTAACGTCGCGCGAAAGCTATTCAGGTTGCCAACTGAATGGTTCAGCCGACGTCAGGTCGGCGATATACTGTCGAGATTCCAGTCGGTCATACCGATTCGGAAAATGCTAGCGGAGGACGCGCCTGCAACACTCGTCGACGGTGCTCTTGCGGGATTAACTCTTGTATTGATGTTCGCCTACTCCGCCGTTTTTAGCTTTGGTCGCGCTGACCGCGTTGACGATATACGCATTGATTAGGATCGTCCTCTTTCGTTCGCAACGTACCGCGCAGGAGGAGATGATAATTGCAACTGGCCGTGAACAATCCGTTCTGATTGAAACGATACGGGGCATTCGGTCCTTGCGGCTCGCAGGCCGCGAAACATTGCGGCATGCCCTCTGGCAATCGCGATTGACAGACGCGGTCAACGGCAATGTCAGGTCGCAACGTTTGACTAATTGGCAGACCACGCTTCAAGCTACCTTATTCTCATTAGAGAACATTGTCAGCGTTTGGCTATCAGTAGGAATGGTAATCCAAGGTGGCTTCAGTGTCGGGATGGTCTTTGCTTTCCTAGCGTACAAGGCACAGTTCTTAACTGCCGCGGCCTCACTAATTACGAAGGCGTCCGACTTTAAGATGCTGGGCCTGCACCTAAACCGACTCTCAGACATCGCGCTTGCTTCTGAGGATATCACGTTTGCAACTAATCGTGATGCAGGACTGACCCTCAAGGGCAAGATAGAGCTACAAGACGTGTGCTACCGATATGGCGACGACGATCCTAACGTTTTGAATGGCGTAAACCTTACAGTTAAGGCTGGCGAGTCTATAGCCATAACTGGTCCTTCCGGGGGAGGAAAATCAACCCTTGTCCAGATTCTTCTTGGACTGACCAAACCGACCAGCGGTAACATTTTAGTCGATGGGATGATGCTACAGGATTTCGGTTATCGATCCTACCATACGCAAGTCGCGGCGGTGCTGCAGGACGATACATTGTTTGGCGGCTCGCTGAGCGAGAACATTTCCCTTTTTGACGAGTATCCGGATGTGTCTCTCATTCGTGAATGCGCCCGCATTGCTGCGATCAACGATGACATCGAGGCCATGCCGATGGGATATGAAACGCTCGTCGGTGAAATGGGGGGCAGCGCTATCCGGCGGCCAGAGTCAGCGTGTGCTCCTAGCTCGCGCGCTTTATCGCAGACCTCGGATTTTAATCATGGACGAAGGAACATCCAGCCTAGACGAGACGCGCGAGCGTCAGATCAACCAGGCAGTTGCTGCAATGGGTATCACTCGCGTCATCGTCGCCCATCGTAGGGAAACGATAGAAAGCGCGGAACGAATATTGTATCTCGATCGCGGTGTAGTTGTAGAACGCTCATCCTAGCGCCCCACTTGATCTGCTATTTTGGCAACGCATAGGTGGCGCGGCGACGTTCGACAAGGGCAGGCCCGCCCTCACGGTCTTGGATGTCGGCAAAATGAACCAACCCCGTGTGGCTGCAGAGCGCTGATCACCCATTCCTCGTCGAGACAGTCGCTTGCGTAGGGCAGCCTTTTTCTGTCATTTTCCCGTTAAGTGGTTTGGTCCAGCTCATGTGATCTCCGTGGTTTTCTCAACTGCTGGAATTGTTCATATCAATTTTGGTCGGTTTTTCAGAACGAATTTCCAATAAGGTTCTATGACAAACTTCCTCTCTTGACATAAGCATTAACGAAAATAAAGTCTGCCTGTTGGTGCTATACCGACTTGGCAAAGGAAAGATTATGTTTCGTGCTCGTAACGATAAAAAAACCGCTTCTATTTTCCAGAATCCAATCCGGACTCTTAAGTCCGAGGAACTCGTGAAAGTCAGCGGCGGAACTTATGAGCCAATTGAGACTAAAAAACCTCGCGATATTCCGGACGATACCTCCGGTTTTTTTCGTTAATTAAAGCTTTAGGAATAAAGCATTTACCTTCTGACCTAGGCGCCCTTGATCGGGCGCCTTTTTTTTTCTCTGGATTTGTGATGATCTCGTTTTAACGTAAGTTTGAGCGATGTAGGTCGGGATCTCATTTCCAATGGGAAACGGATCGGATTAGGAGATAGTGTCTTCGAACCATTCGAGACGAAACACCTCACTGCGTCTGTACTGTGCACCCCGGCAATGCGCGAGGTTTGGGTTGGCGAAGACGAAGACCCTTTCGCGGATGTGATTTCAGCAGAAAGCAGGGCATCGTTGACGCGGAGTTTTGACGCGTTTGAAGGTATGCGGGTCCAGATGTCGAAAGATCGTGGGCCGCAGGTTGACGTTTTACGCACCATGGCGGGCACATGTCCGCTCTACATCTCGCACGGCCATGGCACGCTTGTCGCGTCTTGGAAATTTGAAGTCGCTGCTCGGGCGGCGGGGCCAGCAAAGCCTAATATTGAAGCATGTCGTATTTATCTTGATCATGGAAAGTCGCAAACGCGCGAGCAAATCCTGCAGAACGTGTACATGCTGTGGCCAGGGGAACAGGCAACTTTTGACGAACACGGCCTGCGCTTCTCCGCCATGCCCGACCCCGACATCGTCTTGTCCTCCGCGTTCACAGACGGAGCCCGGGCGACGGACGAGTTCGTGCGACTAATTGGGGCCGCAATGTCCCGCAATCTCAGCCGGTCATTATCCCCTCTACTCGAAATCAGTGGTGGAATGGACTCATCGTGCGTGGCAATCGCAGCGGCGGAAATTCGCGGGTCTTTGACCAGCTATGGTGTCATCCAGCCTGGTGCCATCGGGGTCCAACAACGTCAACGGCGGCGTGAACTAGTCGATCTGTTCGGCCTAAACGACCATGACGGCATATCTTGGGATCCGCTGCCGACATTGTCGCTGGACTTCGCCGAATGCCGAGTGACGCCCTATGACGATCTGTACCGGATGCCTTGCATCAATACCATTGAGCGGCACGGACTGCAGAATTCAGATATCGTAATAACGGGTATCGGTGGAGACGAGCTGACGAAGGAGCACACTTTTCATCGGGAAGAATGGGAAGTTAGTGGCTTCTCAAGTTCGTCGTCGATTTTGGCGGCGGTCAGTCGTGCGGACATGTTCATGCGGCGCGGTATTTGGCCTGTGAATCCCCTGCTCGACATATCGGTTATCAATTTCTGCCGGGCATTGCCTAAGCAGATGCGGGAGGGCCGACTGCTGAACATTCTTACGATGGCGCGCGCGGGCTAAGCGACGGATTCCTTTTGCCACGCTATGTAGAGAATTTTGGCCCGGTGCTTATGATGGAGGCCATAGAGTTGGACTACGACGCCCAGTTTAAGACGTCTATAATCGGTGATTATGGTATCGCAGACGTGTATGCCGCACTCGCTAATGTCAGGGACGCTACGAAAGATGGTGTAACTAAGAGAATGGTAGGAAAGATGTACAATATGTTAAAACTAGAAAGGACATTGCAGTCTTATATAACTTAAGCCGGAGGGCTGTTTTGTAATTGCTCACCGGGGTGGCGGATAAGGTTGCAGCCAGCGTGGGTATCTGATCACCCTGCAGATGCCTTTTCCCCGCGCATTGTTTGGAGTGACGCTGACAAAGATGCGCTGCTTGCGCAGCAACAAGATATGATCGAGCGACTGGTGGTGCGGATTTCGAGAGTTCGAAGCTCTGGTGGACAAACCGCCGCAAGACGTCGGTCAATTCGCAATTTCCTCCGTCGAAAGACGGGATCGGGCGCGTGACAGAAAGCGGTGCAAACTATCGGGCCGCGCCCTGCTTGGCAAGGTAAGACCCGACCGCTGACGGAAAGGCCGAATAAACGTTGCGCTGGACTGCGGATGCCTGCGGTCATTACGGGATAACTGTGTCGAGCGCCTCCCGCGCTGCCGACATCGTTACGATCGTATCGACCTGCCCCCAATCCGTCCGGTCGTGACGCGGGTAGAGCTGTTCGGTGGTCGCTGCGGGAGCTGTTGCCGACGTTACCGTCCTGAGGTGCCGACGGGGATTCAGGCGGGTACGCCGTTCGGGCTTGGCCCCCGCTCGCTGCTGGCCTGCCTCCACCACAGCCATCATGTCGGGTTCTAGAGCGGTTTCTCACCGGGCTGAATCATAAGGGATTCTCGTAGCTGCGGTTTTCTGATTCAGGATTCATGCCGGTGCAGGAGACTGGCATGGATGGCGCGACGATTGTCGGTAGATCTTGAGGTCACTGCACGAAGGTAAACTTTACGTACGCTAAGTACGAACGAACGGCGAACAGCTAGTTATGGTGGCAAGCACTCCAACGCGTCTGGGATGACGAAAGGCGTTAGCTGCGGTCCTACACTCGAGCCCCATTTCCAAAGAAGGATGGGCTAGATTGGGAAGGGCGGATCGAGGCAGCTTAAGACGCGCCTGAGGCGTGGACCGGCGGGCACCTGCGGCTCCACGCACTCGATACAAAGCTGATTTCCGCCAGGCTAAGACTGATGTCTCGTGAGCAAAGCGTTAATCCGGGCATGCCATTCTAGCATAATGCCAAACAATCGTTCGCCCCGTCAAATCGTCGTCCGGCTGGCAGTTACAAGTGCAGCCTATTTCCTTGCAAGCGGGTTCGCCATTGCGCTTACCCGCTTTGAAGGAGGCGCGGCGTTCCTGTGGATCTCCAACGCCATACTGTTGGCGTCCCTTACGACAGTCGGACGCCGGCATTGGTTAGCTTTGATACTATGTTGCTGGGCGACTGGTTCCATCGCAACCGGGATTTTTGGTTTGGGATGGGCCGCAGCACCGTTCGTTTCGTTACCTCTCGTTACCGAGCCCTTTATTGCGGCGGTGTTGATCCGAAAGTGGGGAGTCCAGCGCTCTTTTCTCGACTCTACTCGTAATTTTAGCATGTTCGTGCTCGTGGCCGGGATTATAGCCCCTGCCGTAACCGGATTGGCAGGCGCAGCGATAATCTCACTTGCATCGCACACCAGTTTCTCCGCCAACTATTACAACTGGATAGTCGGCCACGCGCTCGGTGCGCTGACATTTACCCCGATCTTCCTACAACTAGCCAGCGGCGATATATACCGTTGGGTAAAGTACGCTACCTTCAAAGGAAGGTCGGAAGCAGCACTGCTTTTTGTCATCATGACGATCACATCGGTCGTCGTGTTCTCGCAGTCGCAGCTACCGTTGCTATTCCTTCCGATCCTGCCACTGATGCTGATCACATTCCGCACAGGCAATATTGGAGCGGCATTTGCCATAGCTATAATCGCAACCATTGGTACTGCAATGACCCTCAAGGGACTGGGTCCGATAAACCTGATTCACGGAAGTAACGGCCATCGACTGCAATTCTTTCAGTTTTACCTCACTATCACGGTTATGACGGTGCTTCCGGTCGCTGCTGAACTTGCTCGTCGCCATCTCTTATTCGATCGATTGCAAGATAGTGAAGCTCGTTTCCGACTTCTTACTGAAAACTCGACGGATATTGTTCTCAACCTTGGTATCGATGGGGTGATTCGCTACGCTTCACCCTCCATAAAGCGGCTTGGTGGCTACGATCCCCACCAGCTGATCGGCACCGCCAGCATAAACCTTGTGGACGTCGAAGACCGGGGCCGCGTTGCAGCTGCCCATCTTCAAACCTTAAAGAACCCCTCCGAGATGTTTAGTGTTGAATTCCGCGCGATCGTGACGGGCGGCCAGCAGCGCTGGTTCGAGATGCAGACCCGCGCCGTGACTGACCAAGAGGGCGTCGTACGAGGACTCGTCAGCGCGGTCCGTGACACATCAACCCGGCATCTGGCCGAAGTAGAGCTATCAAAGGCCGCCAACACGGATCCTTTGACGGGCTTGTCCAACCGGCGTGCGTTCAATCATGAGCTAGCGCAGCAGCTGGGTCAGGCCGATGGCACGAACGGGGGCTGCGTTGCGATCTTTGACCTCGATCACTTCAAGCGCATCAATGATACATTCGGGCATGCGATCGGCGACGACGTTCTTTGCGCATTCGCACGCGTCGCCGAAGGTCAGATCCGCAACGGCGACAGTGTGGCGCGTATTGGCGGCGAGGAGTTTGGTTTCATATTCCCCAAGCTACCCGGCGAGCACGCGCATGCAGTCTGCGAGCGTATTCGTGAAGCAGTAGCGGCAATCTCGGTAAAGGCCGGTGATTTGCCAGTGCGAGTCACCGTCAGCATTGGAATCGCACAGTTCCGCGAAGATGACGACCAAGTGAGTGCTATGAGTAGAGCTGATGAGGCTTTGTATGCCGCCAAGCGGCAGGGCCGAAATCAGTCTTCGCTTGCCGCATAGTGTGCTTGAGCTTCTAGAACCAAAGGCTAATTACCTACCCTTATTCACCCCACGAAGCAAAAGTAGAAAAAACGGCACTCATCTATCTTAGTTAATCAGTTCGAGATATCTTTAAAAAAATACTTTAACCTCACCCGACAGCAACAGACCTCTTATTTTGCCTGTTCTCATCTACATGGTGTCGTGCAACAACTGAATAACTGCCATGTTACTGATTGACGCGGAGATGAATATTCTACCCTGCAAAGACCGTGTTCAGTTCCCCAATAAGGTATTTCGCCAGGCCACGGCGCCGGTAGGTATCGCTTACTACGAGCTTATTGACGTAATCCATGCCAATGCAGCCATTCTTTTGCCAAGACGCATAGTCCTGTGTTTTACCGTCAACCTCGATCACCAACATCCGTCGGTCCATAATTTCAATGACCCGATCACCGGGAAAAGCGTCGAACTTAATAACAGACGCCAGATCGACCGGTTCAGCGAGCCGTACATTTAGCATATCTCCACGCCCCGAATGGTTGCCTCGCCAACCAAAAATCTTGGCAACGCCTTGACCCACAATTGTGTTGACCGGGCCGAGCATGGTGTTGCTCATGTCACCTGGAAACACGATATCGATCACGTGAGAGTTGGGAACGGGCAGCCCGGTACGTCGATAACGATCGGGCGCGGGAGAAGCTGGACGCGATAGGATGAACTGCTCATTCCTGCATTGCGACCGACGGCACTATGTCGAGCGTGTCGATCGCATGTTGAAGCTGAACCGCGGCTAGGCTTGCTCCGCCATGATCGAGTAATAGAAGCGCTTCGCGCATAAGGGCCCCCGCACGTACTACATCGAAGGGAGTGGGATCTTTAAGGACCGGAGCGTCCATGGACATCACCGTAGTTGGCCTTGGCATACGACAGCGTCCTTCTCGATAAGAATGGGCATCATTTTGCTTCCGAATTGTCTAGGCAGACTAGAATTTTCAGCAACCGCTCTGCAACGGTAAAACTGATACACTGGCCTAATATTCCATGGTTTTTGTGGCTCCGCGCCATGCTCTCATTCATCCGCGGTTACGGAACAGGCGGGATATCCGTGACTGGTTGACCCCAAGCAGAGCGGCAACGCTGCTCTGCGTTTCGCCTGCCGCAAGCCGCGCCAATGCCTCAGTTTCCTGAGCAGTGTTTAAAGCCTCAGGCCGATGGATCCGCAGGCGCGCGGCCCTGACATTTACCGCTTGCGGAGTGCGGTCAATTGCAACCGCGATTTCCATAACCTGGTCACCCGCAAGATAGCGTTGCCTCAATTCACTATCGTCAGCCGGTGACCAACGGCGTCGGACATGCCGCTCGCTGGGAGCAGGAATAGGCTGAGAAGCGTACCGCACGTCTATTCATCCCCGAATTATATTTTGGTGTCGCGGCCGTTAAGGCCGCGGCTGGCTTTGACTCGGTTTTTTTGAATCATTTCCAGGGCTTTATCGTCGATTGCACGATGGAATGAGAGGCCGTTCATTCCATCCCGGGCCCACATCACCGTACCGACGATAGCTAACGTATTGATCGATATGATAACCTCTTCGCCCCGAGGGAGTACGCGCTCGGGCGAATGAATCATCGCGCCGCGGGTGGAGATATTGTGTATGGCAACCACTTCCGACTTTTTCCCGTAGCTACTTACCGTTCCTTCCAAGTTCATAGCGTGTCTGGTTTCAGTTCTATCCCCCGGTCCAGCCATAAGCTGGTCCAGACGAGACGATATTACTCCAGCCAAACTATTGAGTTGAGAACGACTGGCGGCTGCGAAACCTTTCCGGGGGCTCGGATCGATAATGCATAACGCGCCAATATTAAATCCGGAAGCCGTTTTTAGCGGAGCGCCCGCGTAGAATCGAATATAGGGCGCATCCGTAACGTAGCAATTATGACGAAAGCGAGCGTCTTCCGCGGCATTTAGTACGACCAAACGTCTTTTGACAAAATTTTATGCGCACAAAACGAGTCTGAACGCTGTGTGCTTACCAGATCTACCCCTGACGCGGCCTTGATGTTCTGCGTATCGCTGTCAATAAACGTTACCATGCTAGCCTGTGCGCAAAATAGAGTTCTGCACATTATTGTAGCGGAATTAAATACCTCTTGGAGGCTGTCATAACCCCCTGCATATCGACGCAGCTCGGCCACACGGGAAACCTCGTGAGCCGGTGTATTGATCTCCTCCTCACGTCCCGACCTTAATCTCCCTTTAAAAAACCATTGTGGTTTGATAAATGTCAATCTCCGTGCGTCAACATTTGATTTAGTTATTGATAATTTAACAGTATCAAACTGAAAAGGGTTGCTGGCTCTAAAAGACTTGGAATGCAGAGATGCCTAATACGGCCGAGACACATCGACTCGAAGTGCTACGGTCATACGAACTGGTCGGTAGCGCGTCCGAACCGGACTACGACCAGCTCACTGAGCTTGGTGCTCGACTGTTCGAGGTGCCAATCTGCCTCATTTCCCTCGTTGGAGAGCATGAGCAGTGGTTGAAGTCCCATCATGGGCTGGATGTTTGCAGTACGTCTCGTGATGCTTCTTTCTGTGCACATACCCTGACGGTGGAAGAGCCCTTAGTCGTTCTCGATGCGACTCAGGACAATCGATTCCGTGACAACCCGCAGGTGAGCGGCGCGCCGCGCATTCGCTTTTACGCCGGAGCGCCGCTGATCGACGCGGAGGGAATACACCTTGGTGCATTCTGTATCATCGACACCAAGCCGCGTGTGGTTTTCGGCACCGACGAGCAGCGGCTTTTGTCGAATCTGGCATCGATAGTTGGCCGACGCATACAAAAGGGGCGGGCATCGCGGGCGGGTTTGGCAGTCGGCGGGTTTGCCGATGCCTCGCCAATGGCTGTGATCACAGTCACGGCCGAGGGGCGAATTACCTTTTGGAACAAGGCTGCCGAAACGATGTTCGGCCACTCTTCCGGTAATATGCTCGGGCGGCGTCTCGATACTATTATGCCCGTTCGCTTTCGCGAAATGCACAACGCGGGAATGCGACGTATCGTTTCCACAGGCTCGGTTCCGCTGAGCGGTAAAACGGTTGAGTTGATCGCGCTTCGGGCAGACGGGACCGAGTTCCCCATCGATATCACGATCTCCTCCTGGCAGGGCCTGCTAGGGATTGAGATTGGCGCACAAATTCAGGACATCACTGCAAGGCGTGAGCGTGAGGCACGCCTTGAGCATCTCGCGGTCCATGATGTTTTAACCGGACTGCCTAATCGATCTGGCTTTGTTTCGAACCTCGTCAAATGTTTGGAAGAGCACGGGTCCGGGACGCTGCTGGCCCTGAACCTGGATGGCTTCAAGGCGATCAACGATGGCTTTGGGCACGCATTGGGCGACGCGGCCTTGCAAGCCGTCGCGATCAGGCTTGCCGCGGCGACGGAAAACGGCGCCATGCTAGGCCGTATCGGGGGTGACGAGTTCGCTATTCTGCTGCCAGGCACGGATAATCCGGTGGTCGCGCGCTCTCTTGCGGACCAGCTTTTGATGGAATTCTCGCAGCCATTCCATATTGCTGGCCATCTGCTTCAAATCGGATTGAGCATTGGGCTGTCGCTGGCGCCGCTACATGCTACGCATGCCGACGAACTTCTTTTTTCGAGCAGATTTGGCCCTTCTTGCCGCCAAGCGGGATGGAGGACGAAGGGTTCGAATGTTCGACGCTGGCATGGCCAACCAGTTGACAATCAGGCGAGCGTTCAAGGACGAGCTGCGTCAGGCCACCGAGCGAGGTGAGTGGGAGCTTTTCTACCAGCCACAGGTAACGCTCAGCGACGGCAAAGCGATCGGCGCAGAAGCCTTGTTGCGCTGGCGCCACCCTAGCCGCGGGCTCATTATGCCTGCGGCCTTCATTCCAGTCCTGGAAACCCATAGTGTTGCCTACGAAGTGGGAAGCTGGGTGATTGACGAGGCCTGTGCCCAACTGGCCTATTGGCGCTCTCGTGGGCGACCTCTACCTCGCATGAGCGTCAACCTGTTCGCTGCGCAATTCAGCGCCGGAAACCTCGAGCATGTGGTGAGCGCAGCGCTCGAGCGCTACGCACTGGAGCCGGGCGATCTGGAGATCGAGATCACCGAGACGATTGCCTTGCGTCCTGACGAGCACGTCCTCAGGAGCCTGAATGCGCTTCGCGATGCCGGCGTCGGGATCGCACTCGACGACTTCGGGACAGGATTTGCGTCTCTGAGCACGCTTAAACAGATTCCAGTCACGCGACTGAAGATCGACAAATCGTTCGTCGAAGATATCTGCTACGAGCCCTACAGTTCGGGTATCGTAGGCGCGATTACCTCGCTTGGCGGTCGCCTCGGGATTGAAGTCATTGCCGAGGGGATTGAGACTGAAGAACAGCGGGATGTACTTGTTCAACTAGGGTGCACGGCGGGCCAAGGGTATATGTTCGGGCGACCCGAGCCGGCAGAGATGCGACAGCGGCACGGAATGTGGGCGGCCTAAGAAGGACTGCATTCGAAATTAATAGCCACGCGTCTGCGTATGAAGATTTTGCGCTGGGACTTTTCAACACAATCGGGCGCGTCTGGTCATGCAAAGGGCCTCATGCTGCGAGGAACGAGGGCAAGATGCGGAGTGGCCGTAATTGATCCCGGCCCGGTCTATCGTCCCGCTCCCAGCTATAGTCGCCGGTGAGCGCGATATGCTCCCATCCCAGCGGTGCAATATGCCGGGCTACCTCGTCCGGCGTGCCGATGTCGGCCAATGCCCGTTCAAGATAGCCGGTGTTCCACAGGATGATCGCGGCGACCAGCAGGTTGAGGCCTGAGGCGCGGTAAGACTGGTTTTCGAACTGGCGGTCGCGCAACTCGCCGAGCTGGTTGAAGAACAATGCGCGGGCAAGGGCGTTGCGCGCCTCGCCCTTGTTCAGCCCGGCCTGGGTTCGCCTGCGCAGATCGATGTCCTGCAACCAGTCGAGCATGAAGATCGAGCGTTCGAGCCGCCCGACCTCGCGTAATGCCAGTGCCAAACCGTTCTGGCGCGGATAGGCGGACAGCTTGCGAAGCATCGCCGAGGCGGTGACGGACCCTGTCCGTATCGAGGTGGCGAGTCGCAGCAGTTCGTCCCAGTGCGCAGCGGCATGGTCGTGCGCGATGGGATCGCCGACCATGCCGGCGAGCAACGGCCCAGCTTCCTGACCGGGCAGCAGATGCAAGCGGCGCTCCTTGATGTCGCGTAAGCGCGGCGCGAAGCGGTAGCCGAAGAATGGCATCAGCCCGAACACATGGTCGGACGCGCCGCCCGTGTCAGTATAATGCTCTTCGATCGACAACCCGGTCTGGTGGTACAGCAAACCGTCGAGGACATAGGGGGCTTCGCCCGCGGTCGCGGCGATCACGCGCGAGCCGAACGGGTCATACTGGTCCGAGATATGCGTGTAGAAGGACACGCCGGGTTCGTTGCCGTTGCGCGCGTTGATGTCGCTGATCGCGGCACCACGCCCACCGGCATGGAATTGCTGTCCGTCGCTCGACGAGCTGATGCCGCTGCCCCACAGTTCCGCAAGCGGCATCGCACGATGTGCGTCGATCAGTCGTCCCAGCGCCTCGCCATAGGCAGCCTCGCTGATGTGCCAGTCATGCAGATGGGCGAGCTGGCGCAGACTTGCGCCCCGGCAACTGTCCGCCATCCGGGTCAGGCCAAGATTGATGCCGTCGGCGAGGATCACGGTCAGCAACGCATTACGGTCATCGGCAGGACGGCCTGAACGGCGGTGCGTAAAACAATCGCCGAAGCCGGTCCATGCATCGACATCGAGCAGGATGTCCGTGATCTTCACGCGAGGGAGACGGTCATAGGCGGTGCGGCGCGCGACCTCTGCGGCGGGCGGCGTGATCGCCTTCAGCGGCGAGATCATCAGACCGTTTTCATCGAGGCGGACCTGGGGCAATTCACCTTGCCGAGCCAGTACCGTCACCCGCTCGATCGCACGGTCCAGTCGCTCACGGCGATTCTCGATATGACGATCGAACCCGGTCTCGATCGCGAGCGGAAGTGGCCCCTTCTCGCGCAACGCCGCGAAGGTCGCGGGTGGAATGAGATAGCTGTCGAAATCCCGAAACTGTCGGCTGCCTGCCACCCAGATATCGCCGGCCCGCAACCGGTCGCGAAGCTGGGACAGCGCGCAGAGTTCATAGGCTGCGCGATCGACGACGCCGTCGTGGATCACGAAGGGTCGCCAGCCTGCCGGCACGAAGCGCAGTGGCACCTTGTCGGGCAGGCGTCGTTTGCCCGCGTGATAGAGATCGGCAATTATGGCGAGCGCATCGAGGATGTCCTGGACCGGTCCGGCGCCGCGAAACGCGAACGCTCGCAGAAATTGCCCGGCAAACAATTTCACCGTGCGATGCCGCTCGATCAGTTCGGCCGTGCGGTCGATCGTCTCGGGGCGAACGAGAACTTCCGCCTGGGCGACAGCGGAGCCGAACCGTTCCCAGTCGAACGGGCCGATACGCGCAAGGGAGTCGATACCCTTGGCGTGTGCATCGATCAGCACGCGGCAGCTATCGGTAAGGGCGCGTAGGTGCCCCTGCATCTCGCGCACCGTCCTGATCGCCTTGTCACGCGTCCGGTTTTCTGCGCGGCGGGTCATACTGCCGATAAACTTGTCGAACATCGTCAGCGCGGCGTCGGTCAGGCTTTCCTCGAGGCGAATGGCTGCGGCTGCGAGCGTCGCATGGCGGCGCAATGTGCCAAGTTCGCCGAGATGTTGCGGCGTGATCCGCACTGCCTCGTCGGCCAGTCGATCGAAGGTTGCCGATGGGATCATGGCGGCGCGCGCCGGGTCGAGGCCGAGCATCCGGACATGATCGAGCCGTTCGAGCAGCCGCAGAATGTTGCGCGCTGCCGGCGACTGCGGCGCGTTGCGCAGCCAGGCCAGCCATGTTGCTCCCTGATCTGAGCGCCGGGTCAGCAAGGCGTCCAGCGCCGCCAGCTTGTCCGGCTCGATGCGGTTGGTCAGGATTTCATGGGTGAGCTGTTCGGCCTGCTGGCGCGCGTGTCTGACGATCGCCTCGATGACAGCCGGGGGCGGCAGCAGCGACCGGCGTCGTCGCAACTCATCGATGACGGTGCCGGCAAGCAGGAGAGGCTGGGCGACGGTCTGCGCGACCGGCATCGCGAACGCCACGATCGTGCGAAAGTGGTTACGGTCGAAAGCGGTATAGCCGAACTGCCGCATGAGATCGGCGAGATGCGCGCGGCGGGTTTCATCGCGACGGGCGTAATCGTCGAACGCCTTTACCGGCACGTCGATCTGATCGGCGATGAAGGCGAGGATCGCGTGCGGCGGTTTCTCGCCGGCCTCCAGCACGCGGCCCGGCCAACGCATGTAGAGCAGCAGCGCCGCGAACCCGAGCCGGCTCGACGCTCCCCGGCGTTCGCCGACAAGATTGAGATCCTCACAGCTGAGGGTGAAGTGACGGGCTATTTCCCGTTCGTCGGTCGGGGGATCGTAATGTGTGGCTAGCCCCTCGCGTGTCAGCAACTGCCGTCTTGCCATGCGTCACGACCTTTCCCGCGTTGTCCGTCAGACGGTCCTCTGGCGGTCAGCATGAATATGTCCGTCAACTCTGGACCCGCGATGGCGATTCGGACAAGAATGCAAATTGATGGGAAAACGGACAGATCGGGACCGACTGTGGCGCTGATCGGCTATGCGCGGGTATCGACCGGCGACCAGAAGCTGGCGCTCCAGCATGATGCGCTGAACGCGGCCGGATGCGAGCGCACGTTCGACGACCACGCCTCTGGCGCGAAGACCGATCGGCCGGGGCTGGCCGAAGCGCTTGCCTATCTGCGTGCCGGCGACACGCTGGTCGTGTGGAAGCTCGACCGGCTCGGCCGTTCGATGAGCCACCTGATCGAGAAGGTCGGCGAACTGGCCACGCGCGGTGTCGGTTTCCGATCGCTCACCGAGCAGATCGACACCACCACGTCGGGCGGAATGCTCGTGTTCAACATCTTCGGCTCGCTCGCCCAGTTCGAGCGCGACCTGATCCGCGAGCGCACCAACGCCGGATTGAAGGCTGCGCGGGAGCGGGGGAGCCTTGGCGGTCGGCGTCCGGTCATCACGCCTGACAAATTGCGTAAGGCGCGCGATCATATAGCGGCAGGGCTGACGGTTCGCGAAGCGGCCACGCGCCTCAAGGTGGGCAAAACCGCGCTCTACAAGGCGCTCGAAGGCACCGCTGCTAAAACCGCAGTCAAAGCATGAGGAAGAGTGATGCACGAACGCGATCCCAACATCGTCACCTCAAGCCTGTCTGGTTTCGTCACCGAGCAGGGCGTCAGCGTGAGAGTAAACATCATCCGGTTGGAAAATGAGCCGGGCTGGTCGCTTGAGGTCGAAAACGAGCATGGAACGTCTACGGTCTGGGACGACCTCTTCGCGACTGATGATGCCGCGCATGCGGCTTTCCGTCAGACCGTCGATGAAGAAGGTATGCGCGCCTTCCTCGACCAGGCTGTCGTCATACCCTTCCGACGTTAGCATCGTCAGCGTTCGCCGTTCGTTCGATCCTAGCGTACGTAAACTTCACTTTCGTGCAGTGACCCCAGCTACGGACGCACCTCGCCGACGTCATGGCTGCCTATAACTTCGCCCGCCGGCTCAAGACGCTCAGCGGCCTCACACCCTACGAATACATCGCCAAAATCTGGACTTCGGATCCAGACCGGTTCATCCTCAATCCGATCCACCAGATGCCGGGACTAAACACCTAGACTGGTCATACCGCGGTGGAACCGCTATTCGGTGCAATTTAGTCCTTGACGATCGGCTATAGGGCCACCGAGCAGGCGGCGTTGATGGTAGCTTAGCAAGGCCCTTAGAATGTTACGGCACGATAGGGTTTCAATAGGATTTCCTAAAAGACGTCTGGTTGTTGCCGGACGCTATGTCTGGATCGGTGGATGAAGCGGTGACTAGCAAGCGAGTGGCGTTTCTGTTTCTGGGCGAAACGCTCCTGATCCCCCACCTCTTTCCCATCGTAGAAGCGCTCGCACGACTGAAACCTGGCCTGCCGATCGATCTATGGGTATCCACGTCCGTTCATGAAGCATTGCTGATTAAGTGGACGATCGGCCTACCTGGCGTTCGCGTACGGCGTGCGTACGGCTTCCGTACGATTGCCGGTGGAGAAGACGGGCGCAATCCGGATCTGCCGTCTAAGCTGCCAATGCTTCTGGCACTCGCGCCTTTCCTCGCGCGAACAGCAGTGACGGTATGTGCCGAACAAACGAGCCTATGGCTGCCAAGGCTGCTTCCGTGGCTGCCAACCCGCTTTGTGAAGACGTCACACGGCGTTGGATCGATGAGTGCGCGTGATGACAGGCGCAGGAAGGCGGCGTTCCACACGCTGGTGCCCAGCGAACAGGAGAGGCAAACCTACCTCATGCGCGGCATATTACCCGAGCGCATCATCGCGACCGGCTACGTCAAAGCAGCGTTCCAGCAACGGACCCCGGTGAGTGCGCTGTTCGCAGAGGAGCGGCCAATCGTGCTTTTTACCCCCCACTGGCAGGCGTACCGCTCATCCTGGCCTAAATGGGGCTCTGTGGTAACCGAAATGCTTATCGAACAGACGAGGTTCAACGTCATATTCGCCCCGCATCAGCGACTGGTCGAGCGCGCCCCCGAACTACGATCCATTTTTGCGAAGGTCGCACATCACCCCCATGTCCACGTCGATCTCGATAGCTTTTCGATGGTCGACGGCAGCTACACGACGGCTGCCGACATCTATCTTGGCGATACATCGAGCCAGCTGATGGAGTATCTGATGCGGCCGCGCCCGGCTGTCTTTCTCGATCCGACCGGTAGGCGATGGCAAGATAACCCTGCTTTCGCCATGTGGCGGGCTGGCGAAGTCATCACCCGATTGGACGACGTGCTGCCGGCACTCGAGCGCTCGCTTGTCCGTCACGACGAGTATGTGGGCGTCCAGCAGCATATCGCGGAAGCGGCGCTGGGCGAGACCAGCGGCAAGGGCGCGACGAGGGCCGCTGAGGAAATCATCCGTGTGCTGGCCATGTAGATGCCTTGTATCTGCGCGAATTTTGATATTCAGGATATGTTGACTGTATTGGAGACGGACCATCTGCGGCATCGCCGGCTTCTATGCACTCGGTCGGGTGCCCGCGACGGTGATCGAGTCCCAATGTGACACGCTCCTCCATCGTGGGCCTGACAGCAACGGCGTATTCGTTGATGGGCGGTTCGGTTTCGGCATGCGCCGCCTGAGCATCGTCGACCTTGACGGCAGCGACCAGCCCATCTTTACGGCAGACCGACAATATTCCATCGTTTTCAATGGTGAAATATATAATTACCGATCGCTCAGGGACGAGTTGCTGAGCCTTGGTTACTGCTTCCATACAAAGGGCGATGCCGAGGTCGTGTTGGCGGCGTGGGTCCACTGGGGTCACGATGCCTGGAACAAGCTCGACGGGATGTTTGGCGTCGCAATCTGGCACGCCGCGACCCGCAAGGTCATTCTGGCCCGTGATCCGATCGGCATCAAGCCGCTCTACTACAGCTGGCAGAACGGGTCGTTGGTCTTTGGATCCGAATTGAGGGCTTTGCGTGCCGTGCCCGGCCTAGCCTTTGATCCCGATCCCCGATCAATCCACGATTACTTTAGCTTTGGGCATGTCCGTTCGCCGCGATCGATCTATCGTCAGGCGAGCGTACTGGATCCAGGTCATGTGTTGACATATGATGGGGCGGCCTCCCCAGAAATTCGGCCATTCTGGGTCGCGCAATATACGCCGAGCGCGCCCCGTCCACTCGACGACTGGGTGACCGGTTTCGAAAAAACGTGGTTAAAGGCAGTGCAGGATCAGATGTTGACCGCCGACGTCGACGTCGGTGCCTTCCTCTCTGGCGGGGTAGACTCGTCGGCCGTCGTGGCCGCGATGGCCCGCCTATCGGACCGGCCGATCAAGACCTTTACCATCGGCTTCGCGGAGCGCGCCTATGACGAGGCCCCTTATGCGGAGGCAGTAGCGCAGCATCTAGGTTGCGATCACCACACGCATATTCTCGCGCCCGGCGATGCGCGGGATATCCTGCCCACCATCCAGCGCACCTATGACGAACCTTTTGCCGATCCGTCGTCGATACCAACATGGTACCTCAGCCGCATCGCCGCGCAGGAGGTGAAGGTGGCTTTGTCGGGCGACGGCGGCGATGAGCTTTTCTTCGGCTACAAACGTCACCTTACGGAACGCCAGCTTGGCTCCGTCCCGGCATTCGCACGCAGAGCCGCGCGGGGGTTCGCCAGCCTTCCTCCCTTTCCATGGCAGGCCGGCAACCGGCGCCTGCAGCGGTGGCAGAAAACGGCGCGCAGCGCCGGGCTGCCCGACGGCGGTACTCGTTTCTTCGCTAAGACTCAGATTACGTCCCCGGAGTTCAGGCGTAAAATATTTGCCGGAACGCTGCTCGATCACCGGGATGATGACCTCGCCATATCATCGCTGGCGTCCGAATATTACCCGGACATGTCAGCGATCTCTCGCGATACGCTGGAGCAGTTCGCCATGTGTGATCTGCGGATTAATTTGCCCGGTGCAATGCTGACCAAGGTGGATCGCGCTAGCATGGCGCACTCGTTGGAAGTCCGGGTGCCGATGCTTTCGCAGTCCGTCGTTGCATTGGCACTATCGATGCCTGCGGATATCAAGCTACGAAGGGGCGTTGGCAAGTATCCCGTTCGCGCTGCGATTGAACCCTGGCTCCCACCGGGCATCCTGAACCGTCGCAAACAAGGCTTTCAGATCCCCCTTGCCGACTGGTTCAACGGTGATTTCGGTGCGCATGTAAGAAGCCTATGGTTTGATAGCGCCGCCGCGACGTCTGGCTTTCTTAATCCCGCAGCGGTCGACGCGATTTTTGAAGAGCAACGGTCCGGGCGGCGAGACCATGGCCGCTTCCTGTACGCGCTCGCTATATTTTGCCTTTGGTGGGTTAATCAGGGCGAGCGATCTACTGGCGGTTAGGCGGCAGCGCTCGTCTTGGTGTTACATTAAACCGTTCGTAATTTCGCTGCGATAGAGCACGCTTCGCCTCGTGCACCTGACGGCCACTACAAGAACTGATGCTTGCCTGCTGAGCTACGACAATTGTCCTGGGTGCCTCTGTTCGGGGTTGACCAAGCCACAATATCGCGGCTTTGCGAAAGGCATAGCTAGACCTTCGATATTGGTGAGCTGGCGAATCTGATAGATAACAAAATGCCCCACTGCCAAAGGCAGCAGGGCGCTTGGGAAACCCACCAAATAAAAATAAAACCGGTCGGTCTGTTCAAGAACCAAGCTCGTAAAAACCGGTTCCTAGGCCACGTGGACAAAGGGCAGCCACAGCGTAACTGATGCGAGCGCGACGAAGCCGAGATATGACTCTGCTGTCTTGTCATAACGCGTTGCGACACGGCGCCAGTTCTTGAGCTTGCTGAACAAGCGCTCGACGAGATTGCGCCAACGGTATTTCTCGCGATCATGCGGGATCGGCATGCGGCGGTTACTTTTGGTTGGAATGACCGCCTCGACATCCGCCTTGGCGAGTTCCTGGCGGATGGCATCGGCGTCATAGCCCTTATCGGCAAGCAGGGCCTCAATCCGGTCAGCCAGCATCCCGAACAAGGGCCCGAAGCCCTTCACGTCGTGGGCCTGGCCCGGCGTCAGGACGAAACATAGCGGTCGCCCCTGACCATCACAGCGGGCGTGCAGCTTGGTTGTGAAACCGCCTCGCGAGCGGCCGAGCCCTTCGAATTCTTGATCCCTTTTTTTAGCCCGACGGCGCAGTGGTGCGCCCGGACTACGGTGCTGTCGATCATGTCGGCGCTGACATCCCGCTCGACGACAGCGGCCAGGGTCTCCAGCATGGCCTCGAACACGCCCGTCACGACCCAGCGACGATACCGCCGGAACACGCTGTTCCACTTGCCATATTCATCCGGCAAATGCCGCCATTGCGCGCCTGTCCGCGCCATCCACACCATGCCTCGAATAAGGCCGGTTGTCTCCCGCGGGTCGGCAGCCACGTCCTCGCTCCGACGGCAGCAGGGGCCCTATCAGAGCCCACTCATCATCCGAAACCCCAATCCGCTCGCCCAATGCCGCCTCCAAAAGACAGCCTTGAATCAACCGATCAGACGCGCGTCAACCTTTGTCCACGTGGCCTAGAAGGCAACGCTCAGGCGGATGTTCGAGGCAACCTCATGGGTGACGTGCGCCAGTCGCGATGACAACGGCACATCAGATGCCGGCCGAATGAACGCGGGACGTCTGTTCTCCACCAGGTCGCGACGTTCAACCGTTATGAACGCGATCGCCCTTCCCCGAAGCTGACCGGCAGCTTTCGGCCGTCGGAGCGGATGGACTGGGAACGCCCACACCCGGACGTTCAAGCGGGCAACCTGGGCTCCCGATAACGGCCATTCGTTAAGCGCAATCTTTCCCGTTTTTCCGTTGCCGACGGTTGTGTAACGCGAGGCCTGGAAATTCGATCGGGTCGGGATTTGTAAGCTGGTGCCGGGGCATGCCCCGGCACCAGCTGCCCATCTTCGGCATTCCATGGAGTTGCAACACAACCGTGGAGAGACCGAATGGACAGCAAGCATGATACGGCGATCGAGGCAGTACTGGAACAGCTGATTGAACACGGCCCCGAGGGCATCGCCGCGGTGTTCGCGCGCACCTTCGAGATGGCGATGCGGATCGAGCGCGAGCGCTTCCTGGGCGCGGGGCACTACGAACGCACGACCGGCCGGCGGGGCTATGCCAATGGCTACAAGTCCAAGCGGATCGATACGCCGGCGGGCACGGTGAACGTGGCGGTGCCCAAGACTGCCGGCCACGGCGCCGAGCCGTTTTTCCCACAGTCGCTGGAGCGCGGCTGTCGTTCGGTACGCGCGGTGATGCTGGCGGTCGCAGAGATGTACGTGAAGGGCGTCTCGACCCGGCAGGCCGAGGCAGTGCTGCGCGAATTCGGCATTGAGAACCTGTCTTCATCCCAGGTCAGCCGCGCCGCGGCTTTGCTCGACGAGGAGCTGGAGGCATGGCGCAACCGCCCGCTCGGTGAGATCCGCTACCTGATCCTCGACGCCCGGTATGAGAAGATGCGCGCAGGCGGCGTCGTGCGCGACGCAGCCGTCCTCTCGGCGATCGGCATCGGCTCCGACGAACGGCGCCGGGTGCTAGGCGTCAGCGTCGCTCTGTCGGAAGCCGAGGTCCACTGGCGTGGCTTTCTTGACGACTTGGTCGCACGCGGCATGCGCGGCGTCGAGTTCATCGTCTCCGACGATCATGCCGGCCTGCGTGCCGCTCGCCGCGCCGTGCTCGGTGCCGCTACCTGCAGCGCTGCCAGTTCCACCTCGCCGCAAACGCCGTCCACCATGCCCCCAACACCGCCATCCGCGAGCGTATCGGTGCCGAGCTGCGCAGCGTCTGGAATGCAGCGACGCTCGCCAAAGCTCAGGTCGCGCTCGACGAGCTCGTTGCCGGCTACCGCGACACGGCCCCGAGCCTCGCGGCCTGGGTGGAAAACGCCGTTCCCGAAGGTTTGGCTGTATTCACGCTGCCTGAGCATCATCGCCGACGCCTGCGCACCTCCAACCTCATCGAGCGCGCCGTCCAGCAAGAACTCAAGCGGCGCACCGTCAAGGTCCGGGTCTTCCCCAACGACCAGGCGCTCCTGCGCCTCATCTCCGCCGTTCTCGTCGAGATCGACGAAACATGGGCCTCCGACACCAAGGCCTATATCAAATGGGAATGCCGGAATGGCTGATCACGCCCCGCGCCAATTTCCATACCTCATGTTGCACAACCGGAGATCACGCGTCGCGCTCGCGAGGATGAGGTTGCACGCCGGTTGATGACCATCCCGGGCGTTGGACCGATCACGGCAACGGCCATTGCCGCGATAGCGCCCGCGGCCGAGACCTTCGCCAAGGGGCGTGATTTCGCTGCCTGGCTTGGCTTGGTGCCGAAGCAGGCGTCGACAGGCGGCAAGCAGAAGCTGGGCGCGATCTCGCGCATGGGCGAACGAACCCTGAGGCGGCTGCTCATCATCGGGGCCAGCGCGGTCGTGCTCCAGGCGAGCAAGCGCGGTGCGCCCGCCGGCTCATGGCTCGAGGGCATGCTTGCCCGGAAACCACGCATGCTGGTCACGGTTGCCCTCGCCAACAAGATGGCGCGCACCGTGTGGGCGTTGCTGATGAAGCGAGAGGATTACAGAGCTCCGGTCGCAGTCGCGGCATAAGCCGAGGCGGGCCAGAGGCGTCGGAGGGCGCAGTCGGTCGAAGGAGGGTATGGCACAACAGTCGGCGAGACGGGGCCGGAAGAACCAGGGCTTTCCACCGTGCCATGAGCACGCTGTTGGTGATGTGGTTCCGGTCCGCGAACTCCCATACGGGCCAGCGACCTGGTCGCATCACAGGCCGGACAGATGGCAGCATCCGATTACGTGTCAGACCCTCAATAAGCCGCTTGCAACCGAAGGGGCGTCCACAGATGGAGAGCGGACGGTCCGCGTACTGCAGCAGCGTAGCAGATCCAGAAGCGGCTACTTTAAAGGGCTTACGATTGTTACTAGGGTCGCAGCATGAGCGAAGATCCACTCTTTCCCCACATACGAAAGGCTTGGCCGTTTGGCTGTCTTACGGTTGGGCTTCTTGCATCTGGCATCGGCAGTATTGTACTGCTGGGCAGTCTGTTGGGTACGTGCGATCCCTCAATCGGTTGTGCTGAAACGCATATTCTGGCCAGTCTAGGGCGGGTGCTATTGATCGCTTCATTATTCGCCGCACCGATATGGCTGGTCTGCGGGATTCTGAGGAGGCTGGTTTACCCTTCGGCTGGTGCATTTACGACCAACTTTCTTCTAACGTTCGTGGTGGTTCTTACCGTGGTGCTCTGCTTCAGCCCTGCCGTCGGCCTTCTATTCAGGATCGATAGATGAGAACCCTGATGATCCGCAGCAGATGTGAGCGGGTCCGCCCTTGATCAGCATCGGTCGGCGCATTTCTCACCTATAGCCATGTAAGCTACCATCAAGGCTGCGGCCTGCGCGTCTGTGTTTTGGCGTAAGCGGAATGGCCGAAATTGGGCGATTGTGTTGAAAAAGCCGGGATCGGCTGCGGGCAGGCCCGAGGTTTGAAACAGAGCTAGGCGCGCGGCGCCTCAGGCGGGTGCCATCTGCGTCGGCATAAAGGCGCCGGCATGCCAGCATCCGGATGCCGGTCCCTACGATTGTACGACCGCGATCGTCAGATCGCCTCCGAATGTTAAGTCCATCTAAACGCCTGCTGCCTTAGCTGGGCAGGAAAATGACCACGATCGACGACTGGCTTAAAGGCCCTCCCTACCTATGCACCAGCTAATTTACATCAGCTCGGCAGCTTTAAATGTCACATCAACTGACATCGACAGCATCCTTGCCATTTCAAGGCTAAACAACGCTCGCGATGACCTTACCGGGTTACTTATCTACGACGGCCGGCGTTTTCTTCAGGCTCTTGAGGGACCAGGTACGGCGGTCGACAAGGCCTACGAACGTATCAAGCTCGACACGCGTCACCGCGCGTCCGTGAAGCTTTCGCTACGCGAGGTCTGGTCAAGGCAGTTTGGAAGCTGGGAGATGGCAAGCCAGAAGGTTGATCTTATAGCTGACGACGACTCTCTCGGGGTTCTGGTAGCTAAGATGGTCGCGCAAGTGCCTGATCCGAATACTCGTGCGTTGTTCAGTGAATTTGCAAAAATCAAGCGAAAGGCCGCGTAGCTCGGCCGAACTGGGCGGCAGCTTCGATATCGTCTGGTACATCTGCGACTAGGCCGGCGACCTTGTTATTGTGCAGCAACACGCGACCGGACCGCAGCCAGGACGGATCTACAAACTAGAACCCTTTGAGATTTATTAACTATATATGGCGTATCGATTGCAAATGCGCCCCGGCTACGCCCGACCTCGTCTCCTATCGATGCAATGCTGCGCTGTTGCGATAGCGCTGGCGGTTCTCGGCTTTTTGGCCACCAAATTCAGGCGTCTGCTTCTGGTGCCGCTCTGGTCGGGCGATAAGGGCGAAGCGGTTCGCCTAGCATTAGGTGGCGGTGCCTTATTGATCGGCGTCGGTCCGGTGCGCGGATCAGTCATCGTGGATGGTAGACGCGCTGACCTAGCGATGCAGCATGGAACCAGCAGATACTAATGATGGCAGCGCCATCCGCTGGCTGCGGCCAGACCAACCAGGCGGGTGTAAATTCATGATGCCACGGCTGGCGAAAGGCCGGTTGTCGGCGCTGCGACTGGCGTTTCGTTCATCGAGCATTGCTCAGGGTCGGCCCACAAGCACGGTCGACCGGCTGCGCCTACGTGGCATCATTGGCATCGCAATTTCCGGCTGGGTTTCGCTTGCCGTCATCATCACTACCAGCCTCTGGGTGGATAGTGGGACGTCACTACCGCTGCTGGCTGTCGGGGTTTTCGTCAATCTGGCGCCCACTGCCATGGCCCTGCGAGCGCGTTACGATACCGAAGCGCGGGCGATCGTCAGCACACTCGCCGCCATCATGCCCGCGCTGCTGGTCTATGCCCTCCAAGGGCATCCCTGGCAGATGGATGGCCACATGTACTTCTTCGTGGCGCTCGCGGGGCTGACAGTGCTGTGCGACTGGAAGTCGCTCGCCGTCGCCTCCGCGATGATTGCTCTACACCATCTTCTGTTCGAGTTGATCGCACCCGCATGGGTGTTTAGCGGGTCCGGCAATATCGGTCGGATCGTTATCCACGCGGTCGCCGTCATCCTGCAGTGCTGGGCCCTTGGTGCCATCGCGCACCGCCTCACGATACTCCTGACGCGTCAGGATGAAGCGGTCGCGGAAAGCAAGCGACTGATCGAACAGGCCGCAAACGCGCTCTCCGCGGCTGAAGCAGCCTCAAGGGGCAGGGCTGAGGAGCGTGCCCATCGCCAGGCCGCAGAACAGCGTTTTGTCGTCGAGCGCCGTGCCGAGATGCATATTCTTGCGAATGAGTTTGATCGCACTGTTTCGAACGTTGTCAAATCGCTCGAAACCGCCGCCTCGGACATGGCGAACTCGTCCACCAGTCTCAGCAACATCGCAGGAAACGCCCGCCGCGAAGCAGATGATGTTGCATCGAGTGCAGCAGAGGCAAGCGGTGAAATCCGCAAAGTCGGTGACTCAATCCGCAGCCTGGGCGGGTCGATCAGCTCGATCGCAGCTACCTCTCAACAGCAGCGCAGCTCAACGAAAGCAGCTGATCTTGAAGGCCGCCAAAGTGTCGAGACCATCACGCAGCTCTTCGACAAGGCCGCGAGCATTGCCTCGTTCGTCGATACGATCAAGGCGATCTCCACCAACACCAATCTGCTTGCGCTGAACGCAACTATCGAAGCCGCTCGCGCCGGTGAGGCCGGACGCGGGTTTGCAGTAGTGGCCAGCGAGATCAAAAAATCTCGCAAGTGATGCAGCGCGCGCAAGCGATAGCGTCAGCACCTTGCTGCAAGGGATCCAGGCTGCGGTCGCAGAGTCAGCAGCCGGGATCGAGAGCGTGGCGAGCACGGTTCGTGAGGTTGCCGAAGGGTCCGCCAACATCGCTGGGGCAGTCGAAGACCAGCGGAGTCACGTCTCGCAGATTGCGGCGAGTGCTGCCGACGTCGAGGCAAATGCCGACACGATAGGACGGCGTATCCAGTCCGTGGCATCAGCGGTGTCCGCGGCTTCGCTGCTCTCGACGGATGTTTATAAAAGCGCAGGCGCGCTGTCACAAAGTGCCAGCGCGCTGCGGTCGTCGACAGATCAATTCGTCAAATATCTTAAAGAGGAGCCTCAGGTCTCGCGCTGATCCGTCGCCACGCACGCAGGGTGCCCTTGTCGCAAATATGCTAAATTTCGCGACAGCATACCGATGCTTGTGTGTAGATATCAGCGCTAATTGGCACGGTTCTGTCAGGGGTAAATGTCACCCTACATCCGCTTCGTCTGCCCTCTCACTCGCAGGAAAATGACGGTAAAAGGTCGAGAGGCCGACTTGTAGCACCTTCGCGACCTTGGCGGGCTTGTCTCCCGCCGCCAGGAGCTTGCGTGCCGTATCTACCTTGTCCGGCGTCAGCGCCGATTTCCGGCCACTACCGATACCACCCTTCTTCCGAGCCGCAGCCAAACCGGCGATCGTCCGCTCCTTTATCAACTCGCGCTCCATTTCGGCTACGGAGGCGAGAATATGGAACAGTAGCCGTCCCGAGGCCGTGGACGTGTCGAAACCGTCTGTGAGTGATCGAAAGTCGATCTTCCGTGCCGACAGGTCCGCAGCCAGCGTAATAAGGCCCTGGATCGAGCGGCCGAGGCGGTCGAGTTTCCAGACTACGATGCAATCGCCGGCACGCGCGAAGCGCAGGGCTTCCATCATCCCCGGCCGATCGGCTTTCGCGCCACTCGCCTTATCGGTGAACAGCTTTTCGCACCCGGCTTTGTTCAGGGCGTCGGTTTGCAGCGCCAAGTCCTGATCGGCCGTTGAAACGCGCGCATAGCCAATCAGCATCTTTCCCGTTTTCCCATCGAAATTGGCAATTTCGAGAATCTTAAATCGGGAACAGATTATGGGATGGCTCGCCCTAATCAACCGACATCGGATATGGTGTCGGCATCTGAAAGGAAGGGAGTGGGCAAATGTCTATTGTTATCCTTGGTGTTGATCTGGGCAAGAACGCCTGCAGTGTAGTCGGTGTCGACGCTGCCGGAGCCGTCATCGTTCGCCGGTCGATGCGGCGTCAGTCTCTCATCGACTATGTAGCCAAGCTTCCAGCCTGCGTGATCGCGATGGAAGCTTGCTGTGGAGCACATCACCTCGGTCGCCTGTTCAAAACGGGAGGTCATGAAATCCGGCTGATGTCGCCGGAATATGTGCGCCCGTACGTCAAGGCACAGAAGAACGACGACCGGGATGCCGAGGGGATCGCGGAGGCAGCGTCACGCCCGACGATGCGCTTCGTCGAACTCAAATCGCAAGAGCAGCTCGACATCCAGACGCTGCATCGCGTGCGGTCGCGGCTCGTGGCCGAACGAACGAACCTCATCAACCAGTTGCGTGCGATCCTGCTGGAGCGCGGGATCATCTTCCCCGTCGGACGGCGCAAGCTGGAACTCGGCATCGATGACGTAATCGCCGACAAGGGTGAGGTGCTGTCGACACGGCTACACCAACTCGTCGGCGAACTGCGGGACGAATGGAAGAAGCTCGACGAAAAGATCGAAACGCTAAACGGAGAATTCGTTGCACTCGCGCGCAATGATCCCGCCACGCGACGGTTGACCTCGATCCCCGGCATCGGGGTTCTGAATGCAACTGCTCTGGTCGCGGCGGTAGGTGATGCCAGCAGCTTTGCTAAAGCCCGGGATCTGGCCGCCTGGCTCGGCCTCGTTCCCCGACAGCACACCACTGGCGGCAAGCCTCGGCTTCTCGGGATATCCAAGCGCGGCAACACCTATCTGCGCACGTTGCTTATCCACGGTGCCCGGGCAGCACTGCCCTCGCTGTCGCAGAGCGACACGCCGCTCGGCCGGTGGCTTAAAGCGATGATCGAGCGCGGTTCTCACCGCAATGTCGTGCTTGTCGCACTAGCGAATAAGCTGGCGCGCATCGCCTGGGCAACTTTGCGCAAGGAAACCGACTTCGACCGCGGCTACCCGTTAGCGGCGTAAACAGCTCGGCCGCGCACCAACGCGCGTGGCCCAACGAGGTTTGCAGGAAGGATCGTAAAGATGGCCTGAGAGTCGATCGGCGTTTGGAAAGCCCGGTTCCCAAAATGGCACTCGATGCCTGACAGATTATGGCGGCCCCAAACGCGCGGATGTCCATCTTGGCCGTGAGCATGCTCACGAGACCGTATACGTTGACGCAGACTACTCAGAACACCGTAAAATCCTCTTGCAAACGGGGCGAGCCATACGTTTGGGAAAGCGAAACCCACAGGCGTCCGTCAGCGCGATCGAGGCGGCGAGATTCCCGCCAGACGTTCCCAATCGGGAAGGGAATGTCATCGGTCATTTGCAGGCCGAGCTTACTCGCGCATAAGGTTGGATTGGCAACCAAGGTTGAGAACATATTCATGTGCAGCTTGTGGGGCCGACAGGCATCGCCGACGCCTTTCCTCAGGATGTCCGGCCGCACCTCCAGACGTTGAAAACCTTTATTGGCGACGTCCGGCTGACATTGAGCGCTTTCAGGCCAAAACGATTCGTACCCTGAATCTGTGTTTAGGTAATGCGCAGAGTCACTAATTTAATATATTCTATATTACTGAACTTGCGCCAGTATGTGTCTATTGGTTGATCTTTACTTATTATTAACGGTATTTGCTTTATAACCTTTTGATATATTTCTTGATATTTGCCCTAACTTTAGAGTGCTTTTTTGTATTGCCGCTTCCTGAATACACTCCCTTAATATACTCCCGATCAAAATATGTCATTTCTGATGGCTTATCTTCTGAATTGACATTAAATATTCCTAATATACTATCATTTGTAATTTCTCTTGACGCTCTAGAATTTAGTAGGCCTCTCATTGTTAAATAATCAGCAATCTGTATCAAACTCATTCCTACTATACTATTGCGATTTATAATAATAACTGAGGATTCTATTGCCAAAATAGTAGGTAGATCTATTTGTGATACACTATATGTATTAAGAACTTTATCAACAATAGGCATACCGTCCTTGTTTCTTGAGGATATTCTCAAAATCGAATGGACTGGCTCGGGTTCGTGTAAAGTCGTTTTTAATATCCAATAAACTCATAGATCCAAAAAGGTGCGGCCTTTTTTTCCCATAACCGAATTAGCTCTTTATGATCGTCCTCAACAAAAAGAATGAAAACCTTTGCAGGACATCTTGAGCCAATAACCTTTATTCCAACTTTTCTAGCATTATTAGAAATTCTATTATTGATCACTACATTAGCATTATCTTGCAGACCATAAACCTCAAAACAGACTGGATCTACAAATCTTGCTATAGGTTTATCTATGCTTATGCCATTTGTTATTGACTCTACCATATTAGGTATATTTTTATGCCGTATACCGGTATTTGCTTTTACAACTATTTCTTGACTACTTTCTTTTTTTATCAGTTAATTCAGCAGTCTGTGGGGTGGCAGCTACAATTATGCTTAATATTTTTAATTAAGATTATACTTGAATGCATTTTACAAATTCTCATATTTTGATCAATAAAATATAAAAGAGTTTGCGTAAAAAATAAAGTCTATTTTGCTAAATACAACTCCTCGCCGCTAATGTTACTATGTGAATAGTTTTTACGCCCAATATCCGGGTTAAATGGTTGATTCTAAGTCGTTTTTATGAAATTATCGGTTGTGTCGTCACAACGTGATTTAACACAAATAACAATTGACTAATGTCAATTTATAAGGATTCTATGCCTCTGTTACAGGAGGGTCACATAAATAATTTTGTGTTTGCCGCTATCGTTGCGTTGTTTGTACCGATCTCCGCAGTCCATGCGCAAAGTAATAATACTATTCGCTGCCAAGGTATCGCAAATACCTATTTTAACGGGTGCATGGATCAGGGGAGGGATATACAAACGTGCCTAACTGTACAACAGGCAGTTTTTAAGGATTGTATTCGCCCCATTATCTAGTTTGTCACCATATAGTTATAGATTGGCAATATTTATTTGCGTTCTTGCAAATATAGCCTACTTTAGATTTACTGGTAATGCCGCGGTAGACCGGCTTCTGGCATGGTCGGTTTACCGCCCCCGGCCGCGATCGTCGCGCTCGCGCTGCTCCCTGATCTTCTCGCGTTCCTTGACTAGCCGCTCGCCTTGCGCCCGTTCGGCCTTCTCGAACTGCGCGATCCGTTCGGCCCGTGCCGCTGCCGCCTGTGCCGTCCGCTTGGCCTGCACGATCTGCTCGACACGCTGCTGACGCATCACCTCCGCATGCGCCTTGACGAGGTTAGGCTGCTCGCGCTCGATGCTCGTAGCTGCCAGCCGGTCGGAGACGGCGTTACCGGTCGAGTTCATGGAAGACTTCCACCATCGATCCGGTGAAGCGTGGTTGCCGATGCGACCGGTGACGCGACAATCCATCATGGTCGAAGGTGTGGCCGTCTTTGTTGCCGAACGGATGGAGCTACAAGCTATGCTCACCGCTTTTGGCCGGCCCAGGGACATGGAGGGTGCGCGAAGCCTAGCAGCCATGCCGTAGGAGCTTTCCCGTTTCAGCATCGTTTGTGGGACTGGCGGCAATGGGGAGGGCACTTCGTGACCCGCGAGACGAAGCGTCGACAGTGCCGCTTGAGTAGGTGCCGTATGGTGCTCTTTGGCTAGAACCTTAAGCGGACTCGAGTGCCCATTATCACGCAATCCGATGGGTGATCTCCTAATCGAAACCGCCTCTCAAAGGGGCGAGAGCGCGTAGCGTATACCTGAAACGCACCGGCGGGAAATTAAGTATATAGAGGCGAGGCGGCAGGAAGGCGGACGGGGAGGGCGGTATTCGTCTGGAAAGCGGACGGACCGGAAGCGCCGGTGGGTTCAACGGGTGGTCGCAACACTTCATTCTTTGAGGAGAAGGAGTGTGGGGATGAAGCAGCGTCGATCGTGTCCCACCGCGTGGTGTAGCTTCAGCGGCGTAGCCGCTTTGATCTCCGGACATGGCCGGGTCGATCACGCCGCCATGGACGACAACGTGACGGTGGGATCATCGCTCAATTGCGTCACGCTTTCCAGTGTCATGTAGCGCCCCCGCTGAACCGCCCACTCATCATTTTGCTCGAGCAGAATGGCCCCGACCAGCCGGGTGATGGCATCCTCGTTGGGGAAGATGCCGACGACATTGGTGCGCCGCTTGATCTCGCCGTTGAGGCGCTCAAGTGGATTGGTCGAATGTAGTTTGGTGCGATGCTGTGGCGGGAACGACATGTACGCGAGCACGTCCTCCTCGGCAGTGTCCATGAGCTTCGCGAGCTTGGGGACATTGGGCCTGAGCTGATCGGCGACCTTGCGCCACTGACCCTTGGCGGCTTCGGGCGTCTCTTGTGCGTACGCGGTGGCGATGAAGGCCGAGACGACGCGCCGCCCGCTCTTGCCGGCATGGGCCGTAGCGTTGCGCGCGAAATGTACGCGGCACCGCTGCCACGTGGCGCTGAACACGCGTGAGACGGCAGCTTTGATGCCCTCGTGGGCATCCGAGATGATGAGTTTCACGCCGCGTAGGCCCCGCCGTGCGAGGCCGCGGAGGAAGTCTGTCCAGAACGTCTCGGCCTCCGACGCACCGATCGCCATGCCGAGCACCTCGCGCCTGCCGTCACCGTTCACGCCGACCGCGATGGTGACCGCGACCGAGACGATGCGACCGGCCCGACGGACCTTCAGATAGGTGGCGTCGACCCAGACATACGGCCAGTCGCCCTCGATAGGCCGGTCAAGAAACGCTTTCACGCGGACGTCGATCTCCTCGCAAAGCCGGCTCACCTGGCTCTTCGAGATGCCGCTCATACCCATGGCCTTCACCAGGTCGTCGACCGAACGGGTCGAGATGCCCTGGATGTACGCCTCTTGGACCACCGCGGTCAGCGCTTTTTCTGAAAGGCGCCGGGGCTCCAAGAAGGCGGGAAAGTAGCTGCCCGTCCTCAGCTTGGGGATGCGCAATTCAACGGTGCCGGCCCGCGTCTCCCAGTCCCGCTCGCGGTAACCGTTACGTTGCGCGAGGCGGTCACTGCTCTTCTCGCCATAACCCGCGCCGGTCAGGTTGCCGACCTCCAGGTCCATGAGCCGCTGCGCGGCAAAGCCGATCATCTCGCGCAGGAAATCTGCATCCGCGCTCTTTCCCACCAGCGCCTGCAGGTTCATCGTATCATCGGTCATCGAAGGTCTCCGTTAGTTGAGTTTCGCAACCCCAACCTATCCGAAGATCTTCGATGGCCACCCGTGAACCTGACCGGCCGCTACAGCGCTCGGGGATGCGCGCGGCCGGTCAGCTTCACTACCGCTGAGCTACACCACCAGCGGGGACACGACCGCGGAAGATAGGTGTGCCACGTGGCACACCTCCTCTACCCGGATTTCAATTTACCGGCACCGGCGCGGCAGACTCGCTTTTTTCCTACAGCATCTAGACACACCTTACCCGCGGCGGGTTAGTGGGCCTGTCCGCTTCCCCGGAAGGTTTTAGCAGATCTGAGCTATCGTGTGGGCTATAGCGATCCCTCAATAATCGTCGCGCGACGTCGGACATCCGCGCGAGCGGCAACGTTGTGCCGACGGCCTGCGGTGGTGATCGGTCGTCTAAAGCACGAATCGGGAAGCTCATACGCGAGATTCCACTCAAGAATGGTCAGCCGAAAGGCCGCGAGTTCGTGCTTTCGACGACCATTCGAGACTGATCAGCATCGCAAATAAGGCTATATCGCGCCACCAGGACGAGCACGTGTCAGCGCCTCTCTAACCTTTACGCGCACGATCTTGGCTTCTTGATCGAGCAGTGCGCGACACGACGGACTTATCGACCGGCGCGATCAACCGGCCTTGAACGTAACCGCCAAAAGGTGCCAAATGGCAGTCACGGGCAGAAGCAGCACTCTGACAGCGATCGCAGGCGAGTTGGATAGGAATGGGCGTGAAATAAATGCAACCCAGTCGCCCGTTGTAGACGCCTAGAAGTTTTTGCCAAAGCTGACTTCATTCTTGCGTCCGATAACGCAAGAGTTCATCCGCGACCGTCCTGCCGGTAAATTTGAAGTATAAGGGTTGGCATCAATCGTGGTGGAACGCCCTCTTCAAGCATCATTGCGAACATCTCATCATCATCTAGTGTCGGTGCAAGCCCCTCGATGACGAGGTTCGCGCGCGCTTCGGCCAGATCGTCGCGCCAAAGTGTGATTTGATCCGGGGTGCCACGTTCAAACGTCATCGAGCGGATCTTCGTTCGCATCTCAATTAGATCGACACTTCCCATTGTAGACCGTCTCCGCACGTTTGAGGATGTTCTTGGACCTATACGATCGATGCAGATCGACAAAGAAACGCGTCAGCTCTTGCGCCGAACCGTGTCGCAAAACTCATTCTCCGTTTTTCACTCCGCCCGTCCCATACCACGCCGTGTAAATAGCGATAACGCTGATTCCCGCTAATTACATGCTGGCGCAGATTTCGGTGATCGGTTAGCCCGTTTCATAGACTCCGGGCGGTCTCGCTCACGGCCGGTTGGATGAACGTGCGGCGTAGGAGGTCGGCTTGCCCGATGATGACATCGATGATGCGGCCCGCGTCGACCGCGCGGACCTGGACGCGATCGTGGCTGACGCGCTGGTCGTCGTTGATCAGGTCCAGTCGCTCGAACCCTATCTCCCGCAGCTTGCGCCCCACGATCGCGAGCGCGTCGACGACTATGTCCGCCGGGCGTCCGCCGACGCGACCCTGCGCGCCTACAAGTCGGACTGGCGACTGTTCTGCGCGTGGTGCCAAGAGAGCGGCTATCGCCCGCTTCCCGCGACGCCGGCGACGGTCGCCGCGTTCCTGACGCTGCTTGCCGAGAGCGGGTTCAGTCCGCAGGAACTCCGCCGGACGAAGCGCGGGGTGGTACTGCCGCGCAAGGAGCCGGTGCCGCTCGGCCGTGCAACGATCGGTCGGCGGCTAGCCGCAATCGTATTCGCGCACCGAGCCGCCGACGTCGAGCCGCCGACCTCGCAGCCAGACGCGGCTCGCCTCGAGCGCGCGATGCGCGGCATCCGCAAGGACAAGCGCGGCGAGATGCCCGGCAAGAAGCGACCTGCGACGGCGATGTGCTGCGCGACATGGTGCGTGCCATCGTTGGGGAGGATCTGCGGAGCCACCGCGACCGCGCGCTACTGGCAATCGGCATGGCCGGCGCATTCCGGCGTTCCGAACTCGTGGCGATCACGGTCGGGCGCGTCAGCGAGGACGGTCGCGGACTGCTTGTGCGGATAGCGGCGTCTAAAACCGATCAGGAGGGCAAGGGCCATACCGTTGCGATTCCCGACGGGCGGCGGCTTGAGCCGGTGCGGCATTATCGCGCGTGGTTAGCAACGGCCGGGATCACCAGCGGTGCCGTATTTCGTAAGCTTACGCCGCAGGGACGACTGACCGACAAACCTATGAGCGCTCAGGGTGTGGCGCTGGTAGTGAAGGCCGCCGCGGTCGCGGCAGGTACCCGCCCGAACTATTCTCAGGCCACTCGCTCCGCGCCGGTTTCCTGACCGAGGCAGGTCGCCAGAACGCCAATTTGTTCAAGATGAAAGAGCACAGCCGACATTCTTCTCTGGAAATGGTCGCGGAATATGTGCGCGATCATGAGCGGTTTCGAGAGCACGCGGGCGAGAGTTTCTTATAAGCCGGCCCACACGACGCCATTCATTCTATAAAGATCTCCCTCATCCCTCCCAATTCGTTAATATGCGGTCATCTCGCATTCTTGACTGGATCACGAATTTTCGTTATCTTTCCAATCGTTCAACGGGACGGCGGTCGGTTTGCGCAGTCGCACTTTAGTTCGCTCCAAGCGAACAAAGTTCGTTACCAGTAAACTCTAGCGCCTAAGAGCAGCCAGCTCATAAGATGGGCATCAATAACACAGCCCGATAATAAATCTTGTGTTAAGTCAATGCGTTAGCAGCATTTGCGGCACGGGCGTCTACCTGCTGTTTTAGCTTCTCGAAATTGACAAAGAATGGCGTAACGATTGCGTCGAAGGCTGGCGCGGCTGCCAAGGAAATCTTCTCGCCGTGCGCCATGCTATGAGTCGGTAGAATGTGGGTTTCCATGAACCACTCGTGATAGCCTTGGCAGACCTCGTAGAATTCGCCGAGCATCCTCAGGGCATCCGCAGCCAGGATCGCCAGCGCTTCCTTGCTCGACTGAACTTCGAACAGGATCGCCAGCGCGCGCAAATGCAGCACCTCAGCGCTCATGAACAATGTGGTCGCGTAAAATCGTCCGCGATAGTCAATCAGCTCTTCATCCGCGATGCCGTCGACAGACTCTGTTGCCAGATCAATGTCTTGATGAAAGCCGAGTTTATTGCGCAGTAGGCGCAGCGGTGCCTGTGACTTATTGAAATACGTCCGCACATTCTTGACCGCCGAAACAGCCTCCGAAGGTAGATCGTCTTTCCACGATGGCAGAAACTTGCCCAACTCCTTCAACAGCTCATATCCTTCCGAGAGCCGGCTAGCGAGCAAGCGGAGGTTGAGGAATTCGGTGGCGATCTGCCCATGCATGTCGGGATCCGACCTGCCTTCGGGGGGTTTCGTCCTCGCCGTCAGGAGCTGGCGCGATAGAATGTTGCTGTCATTCCACAGCTGACCGAAGGGCAGGAATCCTACGCGGTGCTTCTCGGGAGCGAGATCGAAGAGTTCCCGGGTATAGGCAAACTTGAAGATCTCCGACAAAGCTCTTCTCCTGCAGGTATGGCGATGAGGCTTAGCCTCGCTGCCTGTGAATCTCGGTTGGGTTTGACGGTACCGCTTTCACGGGCGTCACGGTTTTTTCTGGTTCGATCAGACGGACGCTTCCGGTCAGATGCTGTTCGACCGGCTTGGCTGGCTCATGCCCGAATGGGTTAAGGTCGGGTCGAAAGGCCCAGACGGTCATGACAAGTAGGACGCCGAATAGCGCTGGGAACAGGAAACAAAGCACCTTGTAGCCGACCTCGCCGTTACGTACTTTGTTCCAATCTCTTTTCAGACGCACCTGCGCGTCATCCGCGATGGCTTTCACATCCGGAAAGATCTCAATCGCCGTCGTTGGGTTGTCGATCAGGTTGGTGCGAACTGAATCCATCTTGGTCAGGACATCGGCCCACTCAGGTTTCGTTGGGTTCTCACGGAGCCGAATGCGATAAGCCGTCTCCTCCAGTGTGGTAAAGTCAGCAGCACGCGTCACCGAGCTATTTTGACGTGCAAGAGTAAGCGCTGCAGCGCCCCATTTCGCTAAGTCGGCGCGCTGGTCGTTGATCCAAGCCTGCCGGAACTCGGAGACCTTCATGCCGCGATTGATGATCAGGGTGAAGATGCCAATGATCGCGGTGATGATTACCGCAACAGTCAGACCTGATCCGCCGTCCATATTTTCCCTCGTGTCGGCAAATGCCGATCAGCCGCTCTGTAGCCGTAAAAGGTGCTCGCAATTTGACGTCGCCACAGCAACGGCATGAACGGCACATAACCCATTTATCGTCTTCCCGCCGCGCGCCGGGTGATCCATCTGGGTAAACCGTTCACTCCGCTCTAGATGGGAACCACGCTTCGAACAGCGTCAGCAGGAACCGGGTGTCGGCACCTAGTCGGACTGCCCATAGCCGAGCAGCGCGGGAAATAAGCCGGCGTGCTCTCGATCACTGGATCGAAGGCCAAAATTGAGTATCAGGCCACCGCTGCGAAGACGCGCTGTCCCCGCGTCCGATCGGTTCAATAGCGTGGTCGCTAGACTGTTGCTTCCTCCTCCGGGGGCGGCGGTGTTGCCACGCGCTTGCGGCGTTCGCGCACTTCCTCATGCATGTTAATCGGCGTGGCACCCAACACGCGCACCACCATCGCGGTCAGAAAGCGGCCGGGACACAACACGTCCGGCGTGCGATCCCGAAGAATGCTCACTCTCGGCAGTCGGGTCAGCACATCGTCGATTTTGGTCTCGGGGATGGTAGGCGCAGGCTCGTCATCATCGTCGTCGCTTGCTGGATCGGACCCAAGATCCAATATCCCATCTTCAGGCTCGCTTTGGGAGCTGGGGACAGCGACATCATCGTCATAGTCCATCAGGATCAGGCAGGTTGCGTGATAGGCGTCATCTTCCTGGCCGAGCTTGGCCAGAAGATCAAACAGCCACTCCGCAGTCTTCAGCTCCTTTTGAAGAATGTCGGAGCGCACGCCGAAGACAAATCCCAGCGCAGCCAGCGGATGCCTCAAGCGAAGGTTTTTCGCGTCGCCGTAGGATTCCTCTACCCGATTCGGCGCATTCTTACCGTAGGAAGAATCCATCCGCTTCGTGGAGATCAATAGCTCGGGGCCGGTCTGCCAGTCCGAGATGACGACATCGACCTGCTTCAGATAATTTTTGCCGAGAATGACGGCTGATGAAGAGGTCACGCCCGTGATGGACGCCTTCTTTGTAACATGCGCCTGCACTTGCTCGCGCAGTTTGACCGGAAGCGAACTGATCAGCGGGCCGATAGCTGCCGGGATCACGCGCGGGTGGGTCGGCCTTGGCCAGATCTGGTCCGGCCGGAAGCCGGCCCTACGCAATTCGTAACTCAGCCACACGTCGAGCGCGAGCGCCGGCACGCCGGACTGGGTCTGCGCCTTCAAGTGAAGCGGAACTCCAAGCAGGCGTTCGAGCGTAGCATAATCAGGCTCGAAACGTAGTTGCTGGTCCGCGCCTTTGACCCAAGGGTTGCTGTGCACGCCGTTTGGCGCGGCATCGGCGACAATCCGATCGTAGAGAACCCAGGCGTCCGCCTTCGATGATGTTTTGGCTGCCACGTCCTGTCGTTACCCCTGCGCCCGGATCATACGAGCATCATTGCTGCGATCGGCATCAATCCGCATAATGCCGCCAGCGTTGCATGGTCCCGATCGCCTCTTCAAGCTCGCCATCGTGCGCCGTAGTTATTGCCGCCGGCGACGGAAAAACGATCCGGCCCCCTTCGCGCGGTTCAAGCTTGAGCATGCCTCCGCCAAGCGCATGGCCCTCTAGCTCGCAGCTCAGTCGGACGAAGGGTGAGGACCATGAAGGCAGATATCGGGCTGCAAGTGCGGCGTCGCGGACCCTTACCGAATGGACGCTGTTGGTGCAGGAGACCCCCCCAACATTTTTTAACGAGATTCACCGTGCGACCCGACATGTAGCTCATCACAAAGTCGGGGATTTGGACGTCCGGCACGGCATACCAGGGCGCGCGATTGCGACACTTATAACCAAGCCGCGCTTCGCGTCCCGGAGCGCTATCAAGATAGCGTCGAACAGCGATCGGAAGTTCCTGATCCCGCTTCAAACGCAGCAGTAGCATCTCATCGTCGTTGCGCGTCCACGCGTCGACTGTCGCTTTGGTGATCTGCTTAGCCGGCATCGCTCGACCGTTGCGGATGGCTGGCAGCAGATAGGCGGAAGAGATGCCCAGGCGCTTGGCCTCTGACGGTCGCAAATGGAAGAAATCATTGGCGCCGCTGATATAGCCGATCCCGACGCTGGCGAATTCGGACAGGCGACGCGATCCGGGGTCCGCGACGGCTGCCTCATAGAGACGCCGCACGGATGCAGGCAAAAGATAGGGCCGCAACCGCTGGCTCCAGACGCTGCACCACTCCTCTAAGTTGATGGTCATTGTCGGCTTCGGCCGAGCTTTTCCGGGCACAAACCGATCAAGCACGGTCAAGTCAATGCCGTCGGCCTTGCCGCCAAAGCCCTCGGTATAAAGCAACCAGCAATCTTCAGAGAGCGTCGGAAACAATTTCTCGCGCACGGCAATGACATGAACCGTCGAGAAGGATGAAACTAGGAAGTCGAGCAACGGAGCTGCATAAGGCGCGTGGCCGATCTCCGCTGGCACAACGAAAGCCATCCGGCCGCCGCGTTTGAGCAGACCAGCGGTTGCGACCAGAAATGGCGCCCAGGACGAGGTCAGTCCGCTAAAGCGTGCGCCGAGGTCGAGGCACAAATCGAGCGCACGCCGACGCATCTCGCCCTTGAACAGCTGGTAACGGATGAAAGGCGGGTTGCCTGCCGCGCATTCAAACCGCTCGCCGGTCTCGGTAGCCCAGGTGAAGAAATCACCTTCATGAACGAGCGCACCCGGTGCGCGCCCGATCGCAAGGTGCGCCGAGATCGGATTTTGCTCGATCCCAACGCTGTTGCGATGAAGCGACAAAAACTGGCCGTCGCCGCAGGATGGGTCGATCATGCGGTCGCTTGGTTTACGGCAGGCCCATGCGACCAGCGCTGCGCTTACATCGTCCGGCGTGAAAAAAGCGCCCGACCGCTTCTGCGAATATTCCGGCGCTTCAACATTCATGGCAACGACTCTACCCACTACCGCACGCCTCGCAACAAATTTGCCACACGGAACATATAACGAACATACTTGCTTGCCAAGCTGCACGAGGATCTCGATAGCACCATCGCCCTATGACGTGACAATCATCCTGATCGGTACCGGGAAAAGGTGGGCGAGGCCCCCGCTGGGCGCCATCACCATAGGCTTCCCGTCTTCAGAGATCTGCGTCGAAATCTCCGTCATGAGCATCGGCAGACGCATGCGTGAAAGAGACACCGGTGACGTGATGGGTCAGTACGGATCCGGCAACCACCGCTAGCCCAGCGGAAGGGGGCTCGAGGCGCCACGATGTCCAGAAGTCCGTCGATTCAACGGCCGGCTCCGGCGTTGTCGCGTCGCTGGCGGACTCGCTATTCTCGACGACGGCCGCATCTCCGAAGATGACGATATTCCTGCCATCCGGCCGCTGCGCGGACGAAAAGATGATCGCATCGATCTTTTTTCTTGTCGCCGGCGCGTAGACATCGAGCTCATTGCAGATGAATTCCGCGACCGCCTGGGTCGGTATATAGTCGAGCAGCGTATCGTCCGGTAGGACTGGCTGGCTGATCTCGTACATGAACCTCTGCATGAAGCTCCATTGCTGCAGCCGCTCGGTGTAGTTGACAGAGAACACGCTGCGTCGACGGATCGGTCGTTCAAAGCGTGTCGTGTCGAGCACGACAAGCGGACGGACAATCGTGAACGCGGCGCCCACAACCTGCGACCCAACCGACGGGCGGATCTCCGCGACGCAGGTATCGAACTCAAAGGCGGCATAGAAAGCCGGCACGCCAGCCGCATTCATACGGCCAGGGGCACGGTAGCGGCGTGGCGGCGTCCCGAGCAGATTGGCCGGATCGACGATCGCTTTGTCTCGCTCGGCAGCATTATTGATCTGCCGTGCACGGTAAATCTGAATATCAGCCCCTGCGCCTAGTTGGTACACGACAGGCTGGTCGCGATCGTCCTTCTGCAGATGAATATTCTAGAAAATTTGCTTCAGTCTGCCCCGCGCGATGTCGCTGAAGAACCGTCGGTTGTACGTGATTTCTATTTTGAACTGATCCCACGCCTCACTGCGGGGATTGTAGCTACTTTCGTACCGCACATAGCTCTGATCATCGGCGTAGAAGGTTTCACCACCGTCGTGCGGATCAGCAGGATCGTCGTCGATCAGCTGATTGACGATCTCGCGAGCGATATCGTCGTGCTCTGCTTGTGTCAGGTCGCCTACAAGTTCGACCAGGCTCATGCCCTGCTGCTGGTAATCAGGCTTGTCGCCATCGCCCGCGAAGTAAGGCTCGTAACCACCGGTCACATAATTTGGCGCAATCACGGCATCGATGATCGGCGCGATCGCTGCGACGGGAATACCGCTACGCGACGGATGGAAATCACATTTGAGATCGCGAGGGAAATTGGGCCGGATATCCTTCAGCCTGCGCCTGAACCCAGGCTCATCGAAGCAGAACGGGCAAAGCGTAGTCATACGCAATGGCCTTTCGGACGTCCAGCGACCGACAATAGAAACCTAGCGCTCATCAACATGTTCGGAGACAAACCTCACCACCGATCAACCTCGGCCGGCCACGGCTGAGGCCGCCGCAGGCATGACCGTATAGACGGCCTCTCGTTGTGCACCACGATTGTGATGGTCGATGTGGTAGCCCTAATAATGGCCCGGACTAAACCCGCACGCACCAAATCCGAGACCGCGCGACTGACGTTACAGCGGCCAGACCGCCGAACCCGTGAACGGACCTCATCATCGATTAGCCGATCGGCGTCGCCCGAATCACTCGGCAGCAGATGATCGCGCACGAGCGACATGCGTACTTCCTCGACGATGGCGAGCCGGCGCGCATCACGTTTTGCCATCGGCACTAGGGAGTCGCACAACCAGTCACGCAAAGGCACCCTACGATCTTCCTCCACCACATAGGGGCCGGCGCTGCCGTTGTTGCTGTTGGCGAACTTGGCGATGAGATTGAGAACCATGAATGCATAGCGAGGCCGTGGCGATGCATCGGCTAACCGAGGCGTCGGGGTTGGCGGCAAGCTCCTTAGCGGTCGCTCCCGCTAAAACCCCGACGCCAAGCTCAGTGCCGGGCAAATCGAGCACTAGGGCAGCCGATCGAAAAAGGCACATCCCCTTGCCCGTACTGCCAACGAAGTTGGCAAGCGCGCCGTCCAAATGACGCAAATTCGATCGACGGGATCCCACGCGCCTAGCGGCCCAGCAGGCGCCGGAAGCTGAACTTTGGCTCCGGCGCGCTCGTCAGCGCAGCGGCCGCGGTCTTGCCGATGATGTCGGTCAGGGCGCCTTCGAAATTGCGCGTCACGTCGTCATAGCCGGTTTGGGCGTGAACGAGCTCGTGCAGCAGCGTGCCGGCGAAGTCCGGTAACGATGCGAGCTGATCCCTGCGGATAACAATCGAATTCGTCTCCCCATCCCAGAGGCCGAGAGCATCGCTACCGGTCGCGAAATCGACGCGCATCGTATTGCTGACTCGAACCGCGTGCACACGTGCGGGGAGTCCGCCCACCAGATCAACGATCGCCTGCGCCTGGCCGAATACCACCCGCTCACCGGGTGCTAGTCCGCTCGGCTCAACAAAATCGAATACGAAGCTATTATTCCATTCCGACTGGTATTGGCCGAGGTCGCGGATCGGCGCGCCCGACAGATCGGTCATGCCCGAGACTTCCTGCTGGATCGTATCCGGGATCATGATGATACGGATTCCGTCGCCACGGGCATGGTCGACCGCTGACGAGTTGCTCATCAACTGGTCTGCGGTCACGAACAGATAGTCGCCGCTAACGCTGAGGATCCGTACCGCATGGATCGCGACCTCCTTCCACCGAACCTCGTCGCTCCCTTCCCCGGATTGCATCGCCTGGAGCTGGCGTGCCAGCTCCTCGGCGACGTCGCTCGCGGTGGCGTTGAGCAGCATCTGCTTGACGCGATCGGTATAGGCGGTGCGCCCGACATTGGTCCGCTCGCGGTTGAGCGCCTTGCGCATCGGCTCGGTGAGCGCGGTGATATTGTAGGAGAAGGCGAAATTCTCCTCCTCGGCGACCAGCAGGCCGGCGACATAGATTCTGGCCACCGCGCCCGGCTTGCGGCGCAGGATGTCACCGATTTTGGTGCTCTCGAGAAGGTCCTCGTCGGAAAAGCGGAGGAAAAAGCCCTTAGCCTTGTCCATCTGCTCGTCGCTCAACCCGCGCAGCACGATCATCGTGCCGGTCATCGTCGGATCGGAAGCTGGCTGCACCGCCGCGTGCAGGGTGACGACATCGGCGAAATCGCGCTTGGCCACCTGCGCAAGCGTAATCTCACCATGCGCCGAGCGTATATCGACCTGGACACCGTTGCGATGGAGTGTCGCCATCGCATCCTTCAGGCCGACACCGAACTTGCCGATCACCTTGCCGGAATTCTGAAGCTTCTCGACATTCTCGTTCTGCGTAAAATGTTCGTAGCGCAGGCCGCGACCGTAATCGCGGATGATCCAGCTGCCATCTTCGGCCTTGAAGACCTCGATGTCGCTGGTGTCGCTGAGCTGCTGCTCGTCGATCGCGTTGGCGATCAGCTCGCGAACCGCATGGGCGCTTTCCCAGGCTTCGAGGATCTTCTCGATGTTGAGATCGAACAGACGTGCTTCCGTCATTTGCCACCCTCCCCCCGCCGCCGGTTTCCGGCAAAGATCCTTTGAAAGAAAGTCGAAAAAGTCGCTGCTCGTCTTCCGCAAGTTGGAAGCGCGGATCGCGCCTCATTGCTTCACGATTGGCGGAGACCTTGGCTGCCCACTTCCCGCTGGAGTCCTGTTTAGCGAGGAGGTGGTGATGTCCGTAAGCGCGCAGCAGGTAGCCGAAGCCCATGAGCAGCTCCGGACGTTGGTGGAAGAGATGGTGTGCCACCTCCATGAGTGTATCGTACCCGAAACCAACGGGTTTTCCGGCTTTTGCTGTTTCGATCACCTTCACCATCCGGATGGGCACGCGCACGTCCGAAGGCGTACTAAGAAGGTCGGCGCAATAGGCGACCAGATCGTAGTTCAGTTCGGCCCAACGATGATAATAGCCGACCAGATCGTCCACCCGGTCTTCGGCCAAGGCCCACCCAAATATCTCTGTTCGCAATTCCTGCTCAGCCGCTGCCGCGGCGGCGCGCCAAGTCGCCTCTTTTGCTGCTTTCTGTTGCTCCCGCAGCCGGCCAAGCTGCGATATGGCCGTGCTCTCGGCTGCAGCGAAATCGAACGCACAGACGGTTTGGCGATCGACATCGATGAGGAGCTCGTTCCACGGAACAAGCCGCTCGATCCAGTCGTCGATGATACGCTCGCCCTCGATCCGAGGCTGCCGGTGCCACACGCGTACGACCAGCTGGCTCGCCGCGATGGAAGCCGTGACGGTCGCGTCGTCGACGACAAGGATGTTTGAGTTGTTGCCGAACAGGATGTCGTCGGTAGTCATTCGCCGATAGCTCGGGTCGAAACTGGGCAAGACCCAAACGAGCGCCGCCCCTTCCTGCCGGTAAAAGCGCTTCCGCCCGAGGACGACATCAAGGAAGGTCGTGCTGAGCTGCACCTCGAACGCCGTTCGAAGCTTGCCGTGCCGGGCGGATACGTCGGGACGACGCAGGCCTGGCAGACCCTCGCTCGCTCGCCAAGTGGCCTCCACCCGCACTTCGGAGAAACCGGGGTCTGCCGCGAGGCTGCGCACCAGCAGTTCCTTCGTGCGCAGATGTGCGTCGCTCTCCTGTGCGCCGCGATATTTCATGGCGCGCATCTCGGCTTCGGTCAGCCCGCTATGAGTGACCGCCGGACAGGAGCCGTCCTCCGAACGGTGCCGGAGGTAAAAAATTCTTGTGCATGCTGCTCGCCAGGAACAGCGTGACGCCGCACATCGGGCAGACCAGGCGCGGCCGTCCACGACTGGCTGCGTCTTTCAAAATGCCCCTCAGGCGGATGGCTGCGGCGTAATCGAAAAAGCGGATCAGACGCTTGGCGTCGAGCAGGCGGCCGGTACGACGGCTGCGCGCTTCGATGATCGCGGGATCGTCGACCGGGGTGGCCCGCTCACGGGGATCGATGGTGACGTTGCCACCCATCGCGCAGTCAATACCGCTCGAGCCGGGCGCCGGGGCGATCAAGCCCCCAACGCCGCTCGATGTAGAATTCGAGGGCTCGCCGCGTCTCGAAGCGGATATCGTCGCCCACGAAGCCATATTCGAGCCGGACCGCCCGCTTCTGCTCCGCCGTCAGATCCGCTCTGGGCCGCAAGCGGACCTCGACAATCATGTCCCAGTCTTCGTCCGGCGGCAGCGTGTCCTCGATCGGGCGCATCTTGAAGCTGCTACCGTCCGACACCCGTACAGGCAGGAAGTCACGCCACTCGTTGCGATCTGGGCTCCAGGCCCGGACATGCAATCGCTCGCCGTCGCTCGCGATATGGGCGGGCGCGATCCATTGGCGATCGCGGCGGCCGGACGACATCGACACATAGTCGATCTCGACGAAACAGCGCCTTTCGATCGCCTGATTTAGCTCGCGCATTACCGGCGCCGGACATTGCCGGCTCGGTCCGGGAAGCCGCGCAAAATCCTGGTGGGCCTGTGCGTATATCGCTTCAAGCGAAGGCGGCTCGGCCGCATCTTCGAGTCCGCGATGCGCCCAGTCCGCGACATAGGTTTTGCGAACGGGGTCATAGGACGGTGCGGGCGCGCGCACGCGCTCCATGTAGATCCGGAAGTCGACCGCCGCCTGTGCGTTGGAGATACCGAACCGCTCGATCAGGTCGCGCCTGTTCGCCTGCCCCAGCCAGGTGAGGCATTGGTCCAGATAGTGTAGCCTCGCACGCTGTGCGGGCTTGAGCTCGCCGTCGGTCATGATGGGACCTTAGTTGACTCTACGGGTATAATCCATCTAGTTTCTACACGCATAGAAAATAGATGGAATCACGGCATGCGGATTTTGCACACGAGCGACTGGCATCTCGGCCGCCAGTTCTTTCAGCTCCCGCTCGACGATGATCACGATACGATCCTCGCCCAGATCGATTCGGCCATCCTCGAGCATTCCCCCCGACGTGCTGATCATTGCCGGCGATATCTTCGACCGCGCCGGGCCACCGCAAACCGCGCTCACGCGTCTTCGCGACTTTCTGGTTCGGGCGACGGCCAACCCAGGACTCGCCATCGTTGTCATCGCCGGCAATCATGATGCGGCCGCCCAGATCGGCATGCTCGGCGTCCTCGCGCCGATCGAAAAGGCGCTGATCCGGGGACCGCTCGATGCCAACGATCTGCCGATGATGCTCGAAGACGAGCACGGGTCAGTTGCTATCTCTGCCCTTCCCTTTTCCTATGAGTTCGCCGCGCGAGCCTGCTTTGACGCAGAGGATATCAGCTGCCCAGCCGACGTCATCGCAGCCCAGGTCAACGCCGCGCGTGACCGTGTCCCGGCCGGCGCTCGCTGGATCGTGGTCGCCCACAGCTTCGTCGAAGGCGCCGCCCCGACGGACAGCGAACGGTCGCTGTCACGCACCGTCGGCGGAATCGAGACGATCAGCGCGGAGATTTTCGACGGCGCCCACTATGTCGCGCTTGGGCATCTCCATCGGGCGCAATCGGTGGGAGCACCGCACATTCGCTATTCCGGCTCGCCGCTCGCCTTCGGCTTCGACGAGGAAGGTCAGGAGAAATCGCTGACGCTGATCGACATGGGCGCCGATGGCTCCATCGAGACAACGGCCATACCGCTAAAGCCCCGACGGCAGGCCCGGACGATCCGGGGGACGCTCGAGGAGCTCGTCGCAGCGCCCGTTGGCTCGGAAGATTTCATCCGCGTGGTCCTCACCGATGAGACGCCCCAAATCGATCCGATGAAGCGAATCCGTGTGCTCTACCCCAATGCTGTCCAGCTCAGTTACGAACGCGCTGAACGCACGCTGGAGGAGAAGCTGGGTGAAGGGCGCGCCGCCATCGACGATCCTGAGACCCTTGTCTCCGACTTCATAGAATTCGTTCGCGGGGAAGCACCGGGCGAGATCGACACCCAGCTAGTGAACACACTGATCCACGAAGCACGTCAGGAGATCGAGGCGTGAAACCGCTCAAGCTTTTCATAACCGCCTTCGGGCCCTATGCCGCGACCGAGGTCGTCGATTTCCGCCGCGCCGTCGATGCAGGCCTGTTCGGGATCTACGGGCCCTCCGGATCGGGCAAATCCTCGATCTTCAGCGCAATGGCGTTCGCGCTCTTCGGCGAAGGTGCGAGGCACGAGCAGCCGACGACCAGCATGCGGTCAGGCCATGCCGCAGCGCAGACCCTCACAGAGGTGTCTTTCCTATTCGAGCTGGGCGGCAAGCGATACTTCGTGCGCCGGCAGCCAGAGCAGAAGCGGCCTAGAATGCGGGGCGATGGCGAGACCGACCATGTCCACACCGCCTATCTATTCGATGTAACTGATATCGAGGTCGATGATGTCTCGGTCGACAATTGCGGGACGGTGTTGGCCGAGAAGCGGGTCGGCGTGGTCAACGAGCGCATTCGCGATTTGCTTGGCTACGACGTCGAGCAATTCCGCCAGATCGTCCTTCTGCCTCAGGGGCAATTCGAGCGCTTCCTCGCGTCGGACAGCAAGGCGCGTCTGGAGATATTGCGCGGCCTGTTCGACGTCTCGCTCTACGAGCGGATGACCGAGCGCCTGAAGGAGCGTGCCGCCGAAGCCCGCACGACCTACCAACAGGGCATGTCGCTGCACGTTCAGCAACTGACCAACGCCGGGTTCGCCAGCACCGATGATCTGACCAGCGCGATCGATGCAGCGGAAGGACGCTGCGCCGAACTCGATGTTGGCGCCGCCACGGCCGACGCGACCCGTGCTGCCGCCGCCGCCACGCTTGGCAATGGTGAGGCCCTGCAGAAATGTTTCGATGAAGCCGGCGCTGCTGCGACCGCGCTCGCGGCCCTTCAAGGACGCCAGACCGATATGGACGCCCTTCGCGAGCGCCATACGGCGGCCGGATGCGCGGCGCAGCTGGTCGATCGTGATGACGCCGTCACGCGCGCGGTCACAGCCTTGGCTGCGGCCAAGGACACGGAGACGATCGCCTCGCGGCGCGTGATCGAAACCGTGGCGGCAGAGGCGACAGCGCAGCGGACACTGGAAGATCTTAAAGCCAAGGTCGGTGAAATCGACGCCTTGAAGCAGCAACTTTCCGATTTCGATCGCTATGCTACGGTCCTCGCCGATGCCGCCGATTTGAAGGTGCAGGCCGAGAATACCGAGAGCCTGGTCGCAAGCTCTCGGACCGCGGCCGCGATGGCCCGGCAACAGGCCGATCGTGCAACGCAAGCGCTCGTCACCCATCGTGCAAACGTCGATCGGGCGCATGCCAACCAGAATGAACGGGTGCGCCTCACCGCAGATCGAGACCGCGTTCAGCGGCTATCGCGCCACGCACGCGAGGTGGAGCGGGCTCGGACGGCCCTGGACATCGCCGAAGGACTTCTGACGAAAGCGCAGACCACCGTGGCGGACGCACGGTTGCACCGTAGCGGCCTTGAGAGCGCGGTCCGTGATCGGCAGGCGGAATTCATCGCTGGCCAGGCGAGGCTGCTCGCCGAGAGCCTTGAGAGCGGCAGCCCCTGCCCTGTCTGTGGCAGCGCAGACCATCCCCGGCCAGCCCATGGTGGCGAGCCAGCCGCCGGATTGGAGGCCGCATGGTGTGAGGCGCAGGTCGCTTTCGACAGCGCCGCAACGGATGCACAGACGGCGGAATCAGCATTCAGCGCTGCACGCAGCGTTCGGGATGAACGAAAGACTGCCCTGGAAGCGCTGGACGCGCCCGAAGGCAGTGCCGCGGATCTCGAGAGTGAGGCCCTGCGGATGGGCAAGGCGATCGAGGCGCTGGGCGCTGCTGTCGATGTTGCGTCCCTCGTCGGACAGACCGGGACGCTCGAGGGCAATGTCACCACAGCGGACGCCGAACGCTCGACGAAGGCCGAAGCAGAGCAGTCGGCGGAGACAGCGGCCGCGCTCGCCCGGCAGTCATATAATGACCATATCGCCGCAGTTCCCGAATCGCTTCGCGACGCAGCCACGATCACGCTTCGGCGGAGCACCGTCAGCACACAGATCGACGACCGTCAGCAGGAGATCCAGACGGCGCAGGACACCTGCACGCAGAGCAGCGCCGATCGCGCCGCCGCCGAAAGCGACCGAACGGGTGCGGCAAAGCGTATCACCGAATGCGACCAGGGCCTTGCGGATGCGCGTACCGCTTACGAGACAAGGCGCGACGAGCTCGGCCTAACCGATGAGCAATATCGAGCCGCGAAAGCCGATATTGCGAACATCGCGACCATGCTCGAGCAACTCGACACGTTCCGCGAAAACCTGACGCGTGCCCAGAGCCGGGCCGAAGATACGAGCGCGGCGATAGCGGAGCGTGAGCGACCAAATCTCGAGCTTCTCCGCGCAGACCGGGATGCCGCGCACGCAGCCGCCGCGACCGCCACCCGCACTGCCGCCGATGCGCGGGCGGGTTGCAACCAGCTGACCCAATTGCTCGAAAGCCTTCGCCAGCAGATGGAGCGTCTCGCGCGGTTGAACGAACAATCCGGTCCTTTGCGCGCTCTGGCCGACGCGTTCGAAGGCCGCAACGCGATGAATATCACTCTGGAGACCTACGCCGTCGGCGCGATGTTCGATCAGGTGCTGGAAGCCGCCAACCTTCGCTTCGGTCCGATGAGCCAAGGCCGGTACCGCCTGGAGCGCGACGTGCAGACGGTAGGCGGTCGCAGGAAGCGCGGTCTCGATATCCGCGTGCATGACATCCAGACCGGGCGTGCGCGCGAAGTCACGACCCTGTCGGGCGGCGAGACCTTCATCGCCGCTTTGGCCTTAGCGCTTGGGCTTTCAGATATCGTGGAGATGACGCATGGCGCGATCCGTCTCGACACAATCTTTATCGACGAGGGATTCGGCAGCCTCGACAGCGACAGCGACGGTGGGACCTTGGACCAAGTTCTGCAGGTTCTCCAGGATATCGTCGGCCAGCGCAGGGCGGTCGGTCTGATCTCGCACGTTCCGCTCGTGCAACAGGCGGTGCCCAATGGGTTCACCGTTATCAAGACTCCAAGCGGCAGCCGGATCGAAGAGCGGATCGTCTAAGGCTAGTTGGCTGAGGAGCCCTTACCTTAAGAACGCTGTCGGCGGGGACAGTCTCCTCCCGATCTGCTAATCGATGTTGAGGGGGGTAAATGCATGCGAATTAACCGGGCCAAGATTGAGAATTTCCGGCTGCTCCGCGATGTCGAGATCGGCTTCGAGGAGCGCACAACACTCATCGTCGGCCGCAACAATAGCGGTAAGACGTCGATCGCCGAGTTGTTTCGGCGACTGCTGTCCGATCGCGCGTTGAGCTTCCGTCTCGAAGACTTCTCTCTTGGTTGCCATGAATGTTTTTGGACCGCGCTGCTTGCTTACCGGGCAGCGCCTGACGCATCGGAGACGCTAGGACAGCTTCCCGCGATCAAGCTCGTTCTCGATATCGGATACGAGGTCGACGCCACCGACCTTGGGCCGCTCAGCGAGTGCATTATCGATCTGAACCCCGATTGCCATGAGGCGCGTCTCGAGTTTCGTTTCGCTCCAAAAGCCAATGCCTTGCAGCTTCTGTTCGCGGACTTCACCGAGCCGCTCGAGAGCCATGACGAGGATCGCGCGCGGGTCTTCCGGTCGCTCGGAGATCGCATCGTCACCGCCTATTCGGGGTCGCTCGAGGCCGTTGATCCAAACGACGCTACAAACCGCAAAATGCTCGAACCCAAACTTCTTCAAGTGCTCGTGGGCGGCGGTTTCATCAACGCGCAGCGCGGGCTCGACGATGATACTTTTCGCGAGCGTGACGTGCTCGGTAAGGTTGTGGAGGTGCTGTTCCAGTCGGCACTGAACGATGATCTGGATCCGGAGCGACGTACCACCGCCGAGCAGCTCAAAGAGGCTGTCGACCAGATCCAAGGCGACCTTCATATCGGCTTCAACGCTAAATTGACGTCGCTCCTGCCAACGTTTGACCTCTTCGGATATCCCGGCCTCCTCGATCCTGGCCTGGTGACGGAGACTAGTTTCGACGCGATAAGCTTCTCAACAATCACACCCGGTTGCGCTACCGCGGGGTCAATGGCGTGACGTTGCCAGAGACCTACAACGGGCTCGGAGCCCGCAACCTCGTCTATATGCTGCTGCAGCTGCTCCGCTTCTTCCGGGAGTTTCAGGGAACGCCGACCGCGGCGGGTGTGCATCTGATCTTCATTGAGGAACCCGAGGCGCACCTGCATCCTCAGATGCAAGAAGTCTTCATCCGGCAGCTCGAACGCATTTCGAACGCGTTCGTCGCACAGCTAAACGCCGATCGGCCATGGCCGGTCCAGTTCGTTGTCACCACTCACTCGCCGCACATGGCCAACGAAGCACGCTTCGAAAGCCTGCGCTATTTCCTGTCGATCCCGGACGGACCGGTGTTGCGTCGCTCCGTCGTGAAAGATTTGCGCCAGGGAATGGGAGGGACGCCTGTCGAAGATCGAAACTTCCTCCATCAATATCTCACCCTGTCGCGCTGCGACCTATTTTTCGCCGACAAAGCTGTGTTGATTGAGGGAACGGCAGAAAGATTGTTGCTCCCCGCGATGATTCGAAAGACCGATGCCGCCGCGGTTGGCGAGCCCCAGTTGAGTAGCCAGTATCTGACTGTCATGGAGGTCGGCGGTGCCTATGCCCACCGGTTCTTCGAGTTACTTGCCTTCCTTGAGCTCCGGACGTTGATCATCACCGATATCGATACTGTCGCCCCAGGCGCGAATAACAAGCGCGTCGCGGTCCAAGTCGCGTCCGGTACGTTCACCAGCAACGCCTGTATCAAAAGCTGGTTCGAACCAGATGTGAGTCCAGAGCAACTCTTGGCCAAGACGGTTGAGGAGAAAACCGGTGGAGGGCGACGCCTTGCTTTTCAGGTCCCTGAACAAGACGGCGGACCTTGCGCCCGCAGCTTCGAAGACGCCTTCATTCTCGCCAACCCGGACCTTTTTCGACCTCGGCGAGGGTGACGTCGCGGCGCTGGCCTATCAGCATGCGGCCGAGCAAAAGAAATCAAGTTTCGCGCTTGAGCATGCGATCGTGAACACCGAGTGGCAAACGCCGCGCTATATCGCGGAAGGGCTGCGGTGGCTGGCGCAGGGCAATCCGGCTCCGACCCTGGCGCCGGCGGCGCTGGCCGCCGAGCTGGTTGCAGAGGTCATCGAGGCGGTCGACGGCGGCCACGCTAATGGCTGATGAAGAAAGCGCCGCCGATATCGCTGGTCGCGTCGCGCTCGAACGCGTGTATGCTTGCCTCGACGCCGGACAGAGCTTTCGCCTCGAAGCCGGTGCGGGAGCCGGCAAGACCTATTCGCTGGAAAAGGCGCTTCGGCGCCTGATTGTCCAGCGCGGCACGGATCTTGTGCGCAAGCGGCAGCAGATCGGCTGCATTACCTTTACGAACGTCGCGAAGGACGAGATCATCGCGCGCGTTCAGGCGCATCCCGCGGTTCGGCCCGAAACAATTCATGGTTTCTGCTGGTCATTGCTCCAGGACTTTCAGTCGGATCTGCGCACCGTTGTGCCTGCCCTGCCGGGATGGGCCGACCGTCTCGCCGAGGCGGGTGCTGAGGCGCTTGGCAGCCGCACCGTCAAATATGATCTTGGTTATCCGCGGGTGACGCCGGACGAAGTTTCGCTGAAGCATGAGGACGTGCTTTTGGTGATGATCGAGCTCCTCACTCGTCCAAAATTCCGCCAGGTGCTTTCGACCCGCTATCCGGTCCTCCTGATAGATGAGTATCAGGACACAGATGCAGGCTTTGTCGATGCCCTCAAACAGCATTTCCTAGATACCGGCACCGGTCCGGTCATCGGCTTGTTTGGAGATCACTGGCAGAAAATCTACGGTGAGGGTTGCGGCGCGGTTGAACATGCTGCGCTCGAGGCCATCGACAAGAACGCCAATTTTCGCTCGGCCGAGCCGATCGTCGCCGTGCTCAACCGGATGCGTCCGGGGCTGGACCAGATAGCAAGCGATCCGGATGCGCAGGGCGAGGCGCGCGTTTTCCACTCTAATGCGTGGCCGGGGCAGCGCCGGACGGGCGGACATTGGGCTGGCGATACATCACCGGAGGCCGCTCGCGCATATGCCGACCATCTGAAGCGGCGCCTGGGAGACGAAGGTTGGGATTTTGCCGTCGAACGCACCAAAATCCTGATGCTCAGCCACAGCGTGCTTGCGAAGGAACAGGGCTATTCCACGATTCAGAGCATCTACGGTCGGTTCAACGGCGCGTGGCTCAAGAAGGAGGATCCGCATATCAAATTCTTGGCTGACCAACTCGAACCCGCCGTCGCAGCCTTTCAGGCGCAACGCTATGGTGAGATGTTCGAGGCCCTGGGCGCGGGCAGGCCGAGCATCCGACAGCATCAAGACAAGGTCGCATGGACGCAATCCTTAGAGGAGCTCTTCAAATTGCGAACGTCTGGCTCGATCGGCGAGGTGATCGATCTCATCAGGGGTCAGCCTCACATACACTTGCCCGAAGCGGTGTTGGAACGCGAACAACGTCTCGCAGACGCCGGGCCGGAGCCGATTGAAGGCGAGTCGAGCAGAGTGACGCAGCTGCGCAAATTGCGCGACGTCGCCTACACCGAATTGATGGCGGTGGACGCTTTCATCGACGGACACACGCCCTTTGCGACGAAGCATGGTGTGAAGGGAGCCGAATTCGAAAACGTGCTGGTCATCGTGGGCCGCGGTTGGAATATCTACAACTTCGCGCAGATGCTGGAACGTCTCAATCGCGGTCCACCTGCCGACAAGGTCGAATCCTTCGAAAGCAATCGCAATTTGTTTTACGTAGCGTGCTCCCGGCCAAAACGGCGGCTGGCGGTGCTGTTTACCCAGGTCTTGAATGCCGCGGCTATGGCCGAAGTGACCCAATTGTTTGGCGCAACCAATGTCGTTGCCTTGCCCGCCAACCCATTGCCGACAGCCGCAGCGTAGGCTCATTCCTGATAGTGCTCCCGCTCCTCCAGCTCTATCTCCCAGATTTCGACCGATCGGCTCGGCTGCTCATAGGTGACCGCCCGGATATCCGTGATTTCTATGCTATCCGGCACGAGAGCCAGCGTTTCCAGTCTTGGATCGACAATGGCGGTCGCTGAGGCCGGCGCTGGATTAGGATCGCCGAAGACTCGTGACGCGTGATTGAAAAGGACGACGTTGCGGCCTTTGCCGCCGGTTTGGGTGGACCGATAGATCAACCCATCAAGCGGAGGCTCAGCGCGCTGCGCCAGATAGTCAGCTACGATCTGGGTCGCTAGATAGCCGAACCCTTCCTCTCCTGGCATCACTGGCTCAGCGATACGCCGACCGAAGGCACGTAGGAACAGTGCGCGTTCCATCTTCATTTCATAATCTGGATCGAAATGACTTGCCTTGGCGACCACCATCTCGAGCAAATCGAAATCGAGAAGCTGGAGCGGCCGCTGAAGCTCGAAGCGGCCTGACACTACGGTTGAGCCCACCGGCGGCCTGATTTCGGCGACGCAGGTCTCAACATCGAACGCCCCATAGAAAACCGATACGCCGGCAGCGTTCATGCGCCCAGCTGAGCCGGCACCAGTGGGTAAGGGACCGAGTTGTGCGGCCGGTGCCCGCAGGATGTCAAAGGCCCTCGCTTCAGTCGCGACATGTCGCGCACGATAGAAGCCGGTGCCGGGGTCGCAGGTCTTGATCACTGCCTGTCCGCGCCAGGTCCGATCCTCCGACAACGGACCGAAAATCTTGGCGAGCCACTCCTCCGCGTGGCGGTTGAAGAAGCGAGCCTGAGATCTCACTGTCTGCGTGAACGTCTCCCACTGACGGTCGCGGACGCCCGACGGATTCTGGATGACGACATAGCCGTCTTCACAATCGTAGAAGGTCTCCCCCCCCGCTCGCTACATAACCAGCAAGCGAAGCGAGCTCGTCTGCGATCTGCTGTGCGAGATCGGGCTGCAGCCCTGCAATGCCTTCTATGATCGAGGGGATATCGTCACCATCGCCGGGCTCAAAGTGAGCTTCCAACTGTTGATTTGCACTGAGAGTTGACCCGGCGTTTTCATCGAGAAGTGACCCGGGTCGTGGGGGTAATGTCAGGCCCGCGGAGTTGCGGGTCAAGTCGCAGCCTTCTCCTTTTTGGACTTGCCGGCCTCTGACCGGACGCGGAACCGGAAGCTGTCGTTGCCGGTCTCGACGATGTGGCAATGGTGAGTGAGGCGGTCGAGGAGCGCGGTAGTCATCTTGCCTTCGTCGTGCCGGTATGATCGGTGATCATCTGCTGGGCAAAAGACTTGATGTCGTCGCGCTTGCTTTTCGTCAGAGCCAGACGGCTGGACTGAATTTCGTAATTGTCCGAGTCAGCCGCCAATTTGACATAGTCGGTCGCTGATGTTGCAGAGAGGGGCGACACCCCCACCTCTGTCGGCGTCAGGGATCCGGTAGAAGCCATCATGTCCTGAGCGACGACAGGCGTAGCATCATGATTGCGGCAGCGCTGGAAAGTATAAGAGCTCGAAGCATCGTTTTCTCCTGTTAATATGTTCTTTTGAACGTCTCGTCATTCTTGCCGGTTCCGTCAGGCAAGGGAGGGGCTACCGAGCCATATGATGGCTGCGGGAAGCAATGCGGCAGCGCCGGGTCAGGTTCCGGAACTCAAGCTGATTGTGGGTGCAATGCGAAGGCGACAATCGCGAAGTTCATACCCTGTGATCAACGCGTTCCAGTTGATCTTCGGCGGTGCTTCCAGCGTTAAGTCCGCAATGCGCAGCAGGCGATCGAGAAAGATTGCGGTTTCGAGAATTGCGATGCTCGCGCCAGGGCATCGATGCGAACCATCACCGAACGCAAGCCCTGCGCTACCGACCCGCGCTGCCAAGGCGCGATCAGGATCGACTGCATGCGGACACGCGCCCACCGCCGCAACATCAGCATTCGCCTGGCGGATATCGATTTTGAAAATCTGGCCGGAATTTGGATTCCGTCGCGAAAGCTCTCCGACGACCGGTTCGAGCCTAAGGATCTCTTCTAAGATGGCGATCCGCCCGGTCTCATCTGTGGCAAGGAAGCGTGTCCGAAGCTCCTCGCGCTCGAGCAAATGCCATCCCGCCATCGTGATGAATTCGCGTGTCGTCACCATGCCGGCGGCAGCGTAGGTCACGCACTCGGTAAGAATCGCGCGATCAGAATAGCCTTCGGCGATCAAATGCGAGATCACGTCTTCGCGTGGGGCACGGCGACGCGCAAGAACCGCTGGGAACACGTCTCGAACGTAAAAGTTAAGCATGTGGATCTGCGCCCGCGCGAAGCGTGGCAGATCGAGGATCGACTTGCCGAGCGCGACATTGCCAGCGTGAAAAAAGCGTTCGAGCCGACGCGCCATCCCGGTGCGATTACTATCGGTAACACCGACAACCTCGGCCGCAACGGACACCGCTAGCCGCATGCTCATGTCGTCCAGCTTTGCGTGGCCGCGACGCTGCATGTCGCCGATTAACGCATCGGATTCACGCTCGATGATCGCACGGTAGCTGGTGTCGACGGTTTTGGGGGTGAAGAACCGAGCGGTCGCAGCACGCTGACGGCGATGGCGCTCACCGTGCTGGAAAATGATCGGCGCAAAGCGCTCGTCGCTGAACCTTGCCATCAGATCAGCGCGGAAACTCGCCTGATGCAACTCATCATCCCGGAGCAGCGCGCGTGCTTCCGAAAAAGACTGGACTGGGCAATCGCGACCCATGGGCCGCGATGGAATGCTTTTTCGATCATCACAGAGATCGTCGACCCCGCTGGACGGTTCGCGCGATAGCGTGGAATACGAACTCATCGCTTTGCTCCTTTACTCCAAGGTCCGCTATATATGATCTACTGTGGCTCATAAAAGGGGTAATAGCGAAAAGGGCGTGGACGCTCGTGTCACGCGAACCCGTTCGCTGCTGCGCGACGCGATGCTGGCGCTGTTGCAAAACGGCGACGCGCATTCGATCACAGCGCAACGTATCGTCGCTCATGCCGGAGTCGGCTACGCGACCTTCTTTCGCCATTATCCCGGCGTCGACACGCTGTTGCTCGACGTGGCGGATGAGTTGATGGGACGGTTGGTTAAGCAGGTGGCCCCGGCTCTCGTACGTGGAGACGTGGGAAACGCCGTGCGATCGGTCGTAGAGTTCGTCGATCTACACCGGCACGCGTCTGCAGCTCTGCTGGTTGGCGGTGGCGATGCAGTGCGACAGGAAGTAACGGCTCGCGCCATTCGATACGCAGAGGGGCTCGATCTTCCGTTTGATTCATCCGTGCCTCGCGGACTCGCTGTTCGCGTCGTAGTGGGCGGAATAATCACCATTTTAAGCTGGTGGTTGACGGAAGGACTGACCAGTTCAGCCGATGACGTGAGCAGCTTGATCGAACGATTAACGATACGCGCCCTTGTGACGCCGCAGACGTAACACCGGAGTACGGCTCGGTGCTCCCGAGGTTGGTAGAACGCGTGCCAAATGCTACCCTACAACCCTGGCGGACGCAGACGTATTGCCCGGTATCAAACCGGTCTAATTGCGCTCGATGCTCCAACCCGCCAGCAACGCGCGCAAGGCAGCGACTGACCTGCTCCCCTTTTTCAGGCCACTGATAAGTTAGCTTCCGTGTCCTCATGCCCCTGGCGGGGGCGGTTGGTGAATTCGGCGGGTGCCATGCCGCCGTACTTCGCCTTCTAACTGTAGAACGTCGCATCGCTGATCCCGTGCTTGCGGCACAACTCTGCGGTCTTCACGCCAGCCTAATGCTCGCGCAGCACGCCAATGATCTGATCCTCGGTAAAACGGCTTCGCCGCATCGCTCGTCTCCATCTGACGAGCTAACTTATCAGCGGCATGTTTTCCGGGTAGCAGCTCAACGCGTCGATGGCCGCCCCGGATCCTCGAGAATCGATAAGCGACCAATCAGTCTTATCGTTAAATACATGCAGATGCGGCATTCGTGCTCTTTGCTGGCCGAGCGGTTCGCCCGGCTAACGCGCAATCAACATGAATCGACGGCTCCGCAGGCACCGACTTGCCGATCCAACCCTATTTAACATCTGTCCAAAGGACGATCAAAAATGTCGTTCGGATCAGATCGCTTAGACGTCTCGTTTTGGGCGGCGTTATTTCGGATGCAACCCTTAATCCAGGCCAAAAACTTGATCTAGGATTAGCGATGTCTTGACATGTCGCCTGCATGCATCAGGGTCAAAGCTATCCACAGTGTGCAAGATGCCACGTTAATTAGGATAACGAGTTTATTAGATAAGTAAGCCAGAGTCGATTCCCTCGACCAACCAAGGGGCAAGCCTAAATTGGTCGTTCTCGAATTTATGTATGTGATCTATAAACGAGAGTGTTTTCGATATCTCGTCGTCGCCGCGGAGCAGGGCCCCTTTTCGAACCCCCGTCGATATCAAACCTAAATCTATCACCCAACAGGGTAACAATCTCTTGGCTACTTAAGTCCACAAACAACTCAGATGTCGATGGGTTGGTTATTGTATTCAAGAGCATCATTACAGCTCCATGATCCAGAACAATCGCAAGAATACCGTTTTTAAAGCAGTTATTATAAAATATATCGGCTATACTTGGCGCAATTACGCACTGAATACCGAAATCAGATAGGGCCCATGGGGCATGCTCACGACTAGAGCCGCAGCCGAAATTTTCCAATGTCACCAAGATACCAGCAGAGCTGTAGGGGGCTTTGTTGAGTACAAAGCACGGGTCTTCCCTTAATGCCGAGAACAGTGCGTTGCCGAGGCCGGCGCGCGTAATAGTTTTGAGGAAGCGACCGGGTAGAATCTTGTCTGTGTCGATGTTGGCCAACGGTAGTGGTGCCGCTACCGCACGCAGATCTCGGAAAGGCGTCATGACGTCCCCACTCTTGCATCAACAAGCCTTCCCGCGATGGCTGCTGCTGCCGCCATGGCTGGCGACACGAGATGCGTTCGTCCGCCTGGACCCTGTCGTCCTTCAAAGTTGCGGTTCGAGGTCGAGGCGCATCGCTGCCCTCGCCCTAGCTGGTCCGGGTTCATACCTAGGCACATCGAGCAACCGGCATCTCGCCATTCAAAACCGGCGGTGCGAAAGATCGTATCGAGCCCCTCGTCTTCGGCCTGCGCCTTTACTTGCATAGATCCGGGAACGACGAGCGCTCTCACCGATGAATGAACCCTCCCGCCCCTCACTAAAGATGCGGCGGCACGTAGATCCTCGATCCGACCGTTGGTACAGCTACCGATGAACACCATGTCAATCGGAGTTCCAGCGATCGGCTGGTTAGCTTCGAGTCCCATATACTCGAGCATCGCGCTTAGCTGAGCACGCTTAGCGGGATCGCCTTCAGCGGCTGGATCAGGTATCCGATCCCGAATGCCGATAACAGCTTCAGGACTCGTGCCCCACGTTACCATCGGTTCGACGCAAGTCGCGTCTATCTCAACGGTGCGATCATAAATCGCACCAACGTCAGTCGCTAGGGTTTTCCAATATGCGATTGCAGCGTTCCAGGCCTCACCTTTTGGTGCAAACGGACGTCCTGCTAGCCAGCTATAGCAAGTGTCGTCTGGAGCAATGATCCCGGCTCTGGCGCCTGCCTCAATTGACATGTTGCACAGTGTCATGCGGGAGGCCATATCAAGGGATCGTACTGCCTCGCCACTATACTCGATTACATGACCGTTTGCACCTGCAGTTCCGATAGCCCCAATAATATGCAGGATGAGATCTTTGGCCGTAACGCCGTTACCCAGTTGACCGTTGATTGTTATCAACATTGCTTTCGCTGGCTGCTGAAGCAGAGTCTGAGTCGCCAAAACATGCTCAACTTCCGACGTTCCGATGCCAAACGCCAAAGCACCAAAAGCTCCGTGGGTCGACGTGTGGCTGTCGCCGCAAACAATTGTCGAGCCAGGCAATGTCAATCCCAGTTCGGGTCCAATTATATGGACGATGCCCTGCATTCGGCTGCGTAGCGGGACATACGGGATGGTGAAGTCCGAAGCGTTCTTCTCAAGCGCCTCTACCTGAGTCCGACTTGGCAGATCCGCAATCGCTGCGAGGCCCCCAGACCGATCTTGAGTGGGCACATTGTGGTCAGCCACTGCGATAGTCCGGTCGGGGCGACGGACCTTTCTCTTCTTTTCTCTGAGTCCCTCGAAGGCTTGCGGACTCGTGACCTCATTGACTAGATGACGATCGATATAGAGAAGCACAACTCCACCTTCAAGGTGGGCCGCCACGTGTGAATCCCAGACTTTTCTAAATAACGTACGCGGGATTACACTCGATCTCATATCGCTGTCCATTTACAGGAAGAGGTTGTTATCTACGAAATACGCCGCACCGAATCTAGCCGTGGTCAGGACCTATTCTAATGACAGGCCTTCCAGAACAAACCGATCGCTGATGCCTCGCAACGGTCAATCAAGTCACTAAACGACACCTTCAATGCGTAGAGCGTCAATCTCATCGGTGCTGAGTCCCGCTAGTGATCTTAGTACTTCGTCAGTGTGCTCACCGATTTCAGGCCCTGGCCATCTAATTGATCCTGGGCTCTCTTTAAAGTGAGGCACAACTCCCGCATGAAGTACTGGAGCGACAAAATTATGGTCATTGACCTCCAACACCATACCACGGGCCCTAAACTGCCGGTCCGTTGCACAATCGGCCGCAGTGAACGCCTTTGAATTGGGAATATCGCACTCGTCGAGCATCGTGATAAGATCTGCCCCGTCGTATCGACTGGTCCACGTGCTTATGATCTTGTCCAAGGCGGTTGCGTTCGCTACTCTGGCTCGGTTTCCGACATATTTGGGCGACTCCACTAAATCGAGACGTCCCATGAGGTTAGCAAGCTTCGCAAATAGGGGATCGGAGTTGGCTCCGATCAATACCCACAGACCGTCCTGTGTAGGATAAGCGTTCGTCGGGGCCGCCGTTGCTATTCCACCGCCTGTTGGCTGCTTAATCTTACCCAAGGCCCCATATTCGGGAAGCATACCCTCCATCATACTAAGAACGCCTTCGCTGAGCGCAACGTCGACAGTATGCGCGGCGTTGTCACCATTTACTCTGTCCCGTTGCCAAAGGGCGCTCATGATCCCAAAGGCTGCATATAGCCCAGCGATCGAGTCACCAATGCTTACGCCGACTCTGACGGGCGGCAGATCAGTTTCTCCTGGAAGGTGATTGGTTAGATAGCGCAAGCCCCCAACGGCCTCACCGATCAATCCGAATGCTGCACGATCTCGATCAGGACCGGTCTGTCCGTAACCAGATATATGAGCAACGATCAACCTTGGCTGAATGGCGCGAAGCACGTCCGGTCCAAGCCCTAAGCGGGCTAGTTGACCTGGCCGGAAGTTCTCCACAACAACATCGCATTCTTTAACGAGGCGAAGGACAACATCTCTGGCCTTAGAAGCCTTTAGGTCGAGGGTAATGCTGCGCTTATTTCGCCCATGCATCGACCACCATAGGGAATGACCACCGATGTTCTCGCCCCACTGGCGAATGGGATCACCGGTGCGAGGCTCGACCTTTATCACGTCGGCGCCTAGGTCACCAAGCAGCCGAGTACAAAACGGAGCAGCTACATAATGCCCAATCTCGAGCACGCGAAGGCCAGACAGTATGCCGAAGGACTTTGTCTTTATCTCGCTCATTAGCGACTCCATGTTCTCTTTCGGTAGCTACCAGGACAAAGCTACGAGCTGCTGCAGATGGTAAAGACCGACAACGCATAGGAGCAACTGAGCGCCCCCACCCCAGAACAGTGTTACTTGCCTGACTTCTACCTTTGGGGGGGGGGCGGACTTCTTTGGAACGAGGTCATCGCGGTTGGGGCGCAATACCTTCCTACAAAGGGTACTGCTGCGAAGGCTGTTCAATCGTTACCCACTTCAACTCCGTAAACTCATCGATAACTGACTTGCTATCAAACTTCCCCCATCCGCTTGCTTTGGTTCCGCCGTATGGCGCCTGAGCATCATTCGCTACGGTAGACCCATTAACGTGAACAGATCCGGTTTGAAGCTGCATGGCCACGCCTAAAGCGCGGGTGATATCGGTGCCAAATACAGCCGCGGAGAGTCCGTACTCCGTGTCATTCGCCACCGCTACAGCTTCGTCCGCAGTTTGAACGCGTATCACTTGAAGAATGGGACCAAACGCTTCTTCCGAATAAATCCGCATTCCAGGATGAACGTGGTCAAGGACAGTAGGCGCCATTAGCGCGTTATCCGCGCGGCCCCCAATACTGACGAGTGCACCGTTCGACACGGCATCGTCGAGTAACATATTCAGCCTGTCGACGGCGCCTTTTCCGATAACCGGACCCAGCGCGCATTCTGCTTGCGACCGAGGATCGCCGACCGTTAGGTGGGCCACTTGTTCAACCAATCTTTCAACGAAGCGATCGGCAATCTTCGCATCGACGATCACTCGCTCGGTCGTCATGCAAATCTGTCCCTGATAAAGAAAAGCGCCAAAGACAGTAGCGTTAACCGCGGAATTGATATCGGCGTCGTCGAGGACTACGATAGGCGACTTATCGCCAAGCTCCATCAAGCTAGGCTTAAGATGCCTGCCGCAGCTTTCAGCAATGATCCGCCCCACATGGGTTGACCCAGTGAAGTTGACGCGCCTAACGGCTGGGTGCGCTATCATTGCCTCGATCACCTCAGGAGCGTCTCTTGGATCGTTTGTCACGAAATTGAGCGCCCCTGCCGGGAAACCGGCCGCATAAACGGCTTCCGCGACTAATGCGTGGGTCTTTGGAGAAGTTTCCGAAGCGCGAAATACAACTGTGTTGCCGCACATCAAGGGGTAGGCGATAGCGCGGGCGGCCAGCACTACGGGACCGTTCCAAGGCACAATTGAGAGAACTACTCCTACCGGCTGCCGTACCGTCAGAGACAGAGTTCCCGGTTTGTCGGAGGGAATTGTGCTGCCCTGGATCTGCGTGGTCATCGCGGCTGCCTCGCGGAAGACATTTGCAGCAAGCGCTACATTGAAACGTGCCCACAACTCGCCTGCGCCGATCTCGCTCTTCATCGCGCTCACGAACTCGTCGAGCGATTTTTCCAGCTCATCGGCCGCTTTCGACAAAAGCGCACGCCGCTCTCCTGGGCCGCTCTGCGACCATGACGAAAAGCACCTTTGCGCTGAATCGATTGCCGCGACCGCATCCTGTGGGTTGGCTGCCGCCCCGATTGTTACGATTTCGCCATTCACAGGAGAAAGACGTTCAAACGTCGCACCTTCTGAGGCGCGTTTTTGGTTCGTTGTCGATAAAAAGCAGCGTTTCCATCACTCATCCGATCTGAAGCTTGAGGACCACTAAGGATAAAGGAAGCGGGTTCCACCGCCGGTAATGATCTGTGTTGGACATTGAACCGTTCGACTTACCAAAAGTCTCTTTTCTAGCCGAACGTCATTTGACTCCGAATGCATCAACGAGCGTGGAACCAAGGTTGGGCGAGCCGAACCCCCGCACGCCAATACCACCGTCCAAGTTGATCACTCCCCCTGTGGCTGCTTGGTTATCCCGACGATCTGCGAGCAAAACATATGCCCCGGCATACTCGTCGGCCTTAAAGGCGCGCTCGAGAGGAAGCATCTGCTTCATCATCTCGTCTAAAGGTAAGTCGGCAAACTTCGCGTTCTGCTGAGACAGCGCGCCAACGCCCGCGAGATTGCTTCCCCCGATCCCTCCAGGTGCAATGGCGTTGACCCGTACATGTGGCGCAAATTCATGCGCCATCTGTTTCACTAGGCCAACGACCGCATGTTTAGCTGCGGTGTACAGAACACCGCCACCACCTGGATAGAAAGAAGAGTTCGAAGCAGTGAAAATAATTTGCCCGTTCGTCTTATAAAGTTCCTTCAACGCCGCCTTCGCGCCGAGGATGTAGCCCTTGACATTAATCTCAAACATTTCATCGAACGCTTGACCTAAAGCGCTATCGGTTGTCGCTACCATAGGCTGGGAATAGTCCCAGATCCCAGCATTGCCTATAAAGGTGTCTAGCTTTCCAAAGGCGTTTATACACTCCGTAACCGCATTAGTATTGTCTTCGACCTTACTAACGTCACCGGCAATGCCAACCACGCTCTCTCCAAAAATGCGGACTACATTTTCCACCCGCTCAGAAGATCGGTCGAACACCGCAACTCGCGCGCCTTCCTCGACAAAAACGCTTTACGATCGCAAAGCCAAGACCCGACCCTCCGCCAGTTACGAGGACGACTTGATCTTTCAGACGCATCCGATCCCTCCAAACAATTATATTATTTTAACAATCTACAAGAATAAACCCAGCATCACTCTTCGCCGGGAATGTCTTGAGTGCTACGCAGGCTGGTAGGGCTTTTACCTTGCCAGTCTTTACACAAAACTTAGCAAAGTGGAGGCTGCATTCAACGACGTCACCGTCTAGGAAACCATCTGCAAGCGACCATGTATCGTGAGTGCAAGTATCTTGGACCGCGTAGATTTGACCGCCGACACGGCAAATCAAGATCGGCTGCGGTCCCCCGTCAAAGGTCTTCATTTCCCCCTCGGCAAGGTCATCGTCCGGGAACGCCGTAATCCACGACATTAATAAGCCTTTGCTAGAAAAAGAAGCTGAGATTATTAGAAAGGATTGTACTCTGATCTATAACGATACGCCTACGCGCAAGTTCGAAACCTGCTTCGGTGTCAACCCTACGGATTAAATCACGCCGCTCGCACGCGAAGATATCAAGCTGCCTCTCCTGCCTCGTGCGGTAGACGATCATAGCGGAATTCACATACAGTGACGTGTCGCTTTCGGGCGCTACCATGACATTGCTAACGATATACCGGAGACGCGACGCTGGATTTTCGGACCAGCCGACGTCAGAGATGATTTTTCGGATTCGCCCTTTCATCGTGTGCCAATTATCATCGAAGTGGGCAAAACCCTGCTCGTCGGTGTATTCCTGTGCGACTTCGCGCATGATCTTCGTCGACCGTATCGGCATCCAGTAGTGAATGTCACTGGAAAGCAAGCTGAACCAATCCTGATAACGTCGGTCAGTGAGGAGTTTGGATTCCCAGTATAAAAACTGCTCTACCTCATGCTGAAGCTCTAGGGCTACCAGCTTGGGCTTGGTTTCAAACTTCTCTAGCAACTTCTCGTCGAGCATATCGAACTCCAATAACCCACAACAAGCTGCTGGCGGAGCAGCAGCCTCCTGATATTCCTAAAACCACCTAAAGAAAGGCCCTTATTCCGCCGCTAACAATAAGGGCTCCGATCGTTGAACAGTCGGCCAGTCCGGGGAGGTCATAATCTTGGTCCAGAAGGTATAAAGCCCTCGAGCAGCTTCTTCCGCATAAGTGTAGCCGAAGGAATCGCCGGGGAAACCCTCCTTGTTCTCATTCGAGATAGTGTGCGTAGCCATCTCAATGTTGAATGACTGCTGCTGAGCAACGTGACCGTGGAGGACCTGTTGGATATCACACCAGTTTTCGCCGTCGTCCTGTTCGAATACGCCACCGGCCGAAAATGTACGCGATGTATGACGGCGCCACTCGTCCTTAATCTCGCCGGGAGCCGACTTATCGACGAGCGTGAATGTCCAGACTTCAATCTCGTTCGGGCCGCGAGGCTGCCACATGCGAACGGAGTTAATACCCGCAAGAAAAGACAAATTCGGAAAGACATTGCAGTGGCAAAGATTAACGTCGGCTCTGTTTTGGCCGAGCCTTTGCACTGCCTCCTCGTAAGCGGGTCCTGCCGTGAGGTATTGTGTGACCTTCGGCCCCAAGATAGTCATGTAGAACATGGGATTTCGTAGAAATAAGCCGCAGCCATGGCCGTTCGCCATTCGCACGTTCAACCCTTCCGTGGGTGGGGCGACTTGAGAGATATCCACGTCTTCCGGAACGCCAGCCATAATGCCGGACAGGTGTGAGGTGGTGCCGGCGTGGTAAGCATCTGATGCGAACTGCTCGGCAGGAAACTTCCAGTTGCATGGGATAACCCATTTCTGAATGCCAGGAATTGCTTCGGTTCCAGCTTCGCATCGGTCAAGCATGATATCCATGTAAAACTTGGCGTCGCCTAGATACTCGTCCAGCGCAGGAGCATCTGAATCCCAGTTAGCGAAAATAAGGCCTTTATAGGTCTCGACGCGCGCCTGTTTTGGCCCCCAATCAGCTTTATTTAGGCATCCCCCAAAGGCCTCTTGCTCCATCGGCACGCTTACAAGGTCACCGCCCTGGTTATAAGCCCAACCATGGTAGGTGCATGTGAACGCTTTAGCGTTACCAGAGTCGGCCCGGCAAATACGCATGCCGCGATGGCGGCATTGATTTAGGAAAACACGGATTCCGCCATCCTTCTGTCGGGCAACGACTACAGGGTCCTCCCCGATATAGGCGGTCATGAAATCCCCGGATTTTGGAATCTGCGTTTCGTGACCCATGCAAACCCAGGTACGCGCGAAAATCCGCTCTAACTCAAGGCGATAGAGGGACTCGTCGGTATAAATCTTTGGGTCATACTTGCCGGCCTTTTCGTCCACCATGGCGAGAATGTCGGCGTCAGTATATGTGCGTGCAGCACCTAGAGCGCTGGCATCTGATGCGTTGGTCATCTGCGATCCTCTCCTACGTCGGTTATACTCGACTCGTCCGCCACTTTGGGCATGTCCGACTTTCACAAATAGCCGACCATTTACCTCCCGGCAAGACCAAAAGCATGCTTTGCATCAGAAGTGGAAAAATGTATCGCTTCGTTGCTGCTGGGTGGGTGCCTGCTTGTTACTCCGCCACTCGCGTGAATCGCTCGCGTAGCAGCCCGGGACCTACTCATATGCAAGGGACGATCGGCTTGACGAACTACAGCTTTCCACCCCCACCACTCGTAAGCCTCCCCATCGTCGGTCGTGCCGAACGATTTCCGGTCCGGCGCATTTTCTGCGTCGGCCGAAATTATGCCGATCACGCACGAGAGATGGGCAAGGATCCTGATCGCGAAGCACCCTTCTTCTTTACAAAGCCCTGCGATGCGATTGTCGAAAGCGGGCAAGTAGTTAATTACCCGCCAGAGACCGAGAACTTTCACTACGAGGCGGAGCTAGTCGTCGCCCTTGGTAAGCGTGGTGTTGACATACCTGTCGACGAAGCGAACGACTATATCTTCGGTTACGCCATCGGCAATGACCTCACTCGGCGAGATTTACAGCTCGCCGCTCGGTCGGCAGGCCGTCCGTGGGATTGGGGCAAAGCGTTCGATCAATCGGCAGTGATCGGCCCAATACAGGTCGGTGCGCCGGTCGGCGATCCTGTCAAAGGCGCAATCCAGCTGACCTTGAATGGCGTGACGAAACAAAGTGCTGACTTGGCTGACCTGATTTGGTCCGTTCCCGAAATTGTGTCCATCCTCTCGCGCTCGGTGGAGATCCGCGCAGGCGATCTCGTCATGACTGGAACGCCTGCCGGGGTAGGACCGATGAACATAGGCGATGTGTGCGATGTATCGATTTACGGGCTCGGCACGATCAGCACCACAATCGGCCCTCGCCGACCGAGGTCATAGGTGATGACTATGCGTCTTCATAATTTCTTCCGATCGTCAACCTCTATCAGGTTGCGTGCTGCCTTGAATCTTAAGGGCATCTCCTACGAATACGTTTCGTATAAGCTAAGTAGCGGCGAGACGAGATTGCCCAACTTTCTGGCAAAGAATCCAGCTGGGCTTGTGCCAGTACTTGAGCTCGAGAATGGCGAGTTTCTCGTACAGTCATTGTCTATTATAGAATGGCTAGACGAGACACAGCCTGGGCCAAGTCTATTACCTGACGACGCATGCGGTCGGGCTAGGGTCCGGGCGCTATCTTATATGATCGCCTGTGAAATTCATCCTCTAAACAACCTGCGCGTATTAAATCGCTTGAAGGCCCAATTTGGTGCCGACGTGATGGCTCAGGAAAGATGGTTCATGCATTGGGTCGAAGTGACATTCAATGCTCTCGAGGAAATGTTAAATCGCGATAGTCAGACTGGACGCTACTGTCACCTGGATCAACCTGGATTAGCGGATTGTTGTCTTTATGCGCAAGTGCTGAACAATAAGCGGTTTGGTCTAGATACAAGCCGTTGGCCAACAATTTGGCGCATATTCACCAGTCTCGATTCCCTTCCGGCATTTAACGAGCTGCGCCGATGTCTCAACCGGACTCCTATCAAACCGTGACATGATCCTTTCGCTCATTCCGAACGCACCGGGGCTTAGACCTATTCCGGAGCATGCGTGCGTCATCATCGTTGTAAGTGAGCCGTTATTGCTACTAACTTGTGCTATCAAAGACTACGTCGCAGAATCTACGCTCTTAAGTCTTGTTCGCATATTCTCAGTAAGGAAATCTTGATGAGTAGAGTTGAGATTGTCGAAGTAGGTCCACGGGATGGCTTTCAGAACATAGGGCCCTTTATACCGACATCCAATAAGCTGGGTTTCATCTGTGATCTCTCTCTGGCAGGGATTCGACGGATTGAGGCAACCTCGTTCGTTAGCTCGCGCGCGATACCGCAACTAGCTGACGCCCGTGAGGTGCTTTGCGGTGCTCTCAAGATAGATGGCCTCATCACACAAGTGCTCGTTCCAAACTCTAGGAATGGGCACAATGCGCTCTTAGCCGGTGCACGATTTCTATCGTATGTCGTGTCGGTATCTGAGAGTCATAACAGAGCGAACGTTCTTCGTTCTCCCGCTGACTCTCTTTTAGACTTCCAGAATCTTCGCTCCCTCGCTCCGAACGGCACCCGCATGCGGTTCAACGTTGCAACCGCGTTCCATTGCCCGTTTGAAGGCACTGTTGCAGTGGAATCCGTCCTCAGAATTGTCCATCGTGCGTTAGAGACCTGGCCAGACGCGGAGATTTGTTTATGCGATACGACCGGGCGCGGAGAACCGCTGCAAGTGGCTGCGTTGTTCAAAGAGGCGATGCTCGCCTTTCCGGCAGCATCTGCTTGGGCGATGCATGCCCACGATACCTTCGGACATGGCCTTGAGAACGCCTGCGCTGCTTACGAGGAAGGGGTCCGGATATTCGACGCGGCGATAGGCGGCCTTGGTGGTTGCCCTTACGCACCCGGCGCCAGTGGCAATGTTGCAACGGAGAAGTTGGTGAGGTGCTTCGAGGAACGAGGCATTCAGACTGGCTTGGATCTTGCTCGGTTGGAGCCAATAGCGGCCGTCGCGCGGGCGTACCAGGCGCCAATTGTGAAACGCTGAACCGGTCTCTGGAAGGCTCTAGATCCATTTAGCCGACGCGCAGCTTAGGTGTTTAGGCGGAGAGGCGGGTTTGAAGGGTGTGTTGCCGATGAGCTGCTGCCGGTCCTATGGACACCGAGTTAGGCTACATGCGCTTGCCGCTCGAAGTCCATTGGGCTGAGATAGCCCAGCGTTGAGTGCCGGCGCGTCGGGTTGTAGAAGCGCTCGATATAATTGAACACGTCGGCCTTCGCGTGATTGCGCGTTCGATACGTCTTCCGTCCGATCCGTTCGGTCTTCATCGACGAGAAGAAGCTCTCCATTGCAGCATTGTCCCAGACGTTGCCCGACCGGCTCATCGAGCAGGTGACGCCATTGTCGGCCATCAGCCGCTGGAACTGCTCGCTCGTATAATGGCTGCCCTGGTCCGAGTGGTGCAGCAGGGCGTCGGGCTTTCCGCGTCGCCAGATCGCCATCATTAGCGCATCGGTCACGAGCGGGGCGGTCATGGTATCGCTCATCGACCAGCCGACCGCACGGCGCGAGAACAGGTCGATCACGACGCGACATACAGCCATCCCTCAGCGGTCCAGATATAGATGAAGTCTGCGATCCACCTCTGGTTGGGCGCCTCGGCGGTGAACTGGCGGTCTAGGAGGTTGTCGGCAATGACCGACCGCAGACCATCGTCCTTGGGCAAGCCACGACGTCGGGGTCGAGCCTTCAGGCCATGAACACGCATCAGCCGCTCGACACGATGCAAGCCACATGAGAGGCCGTCGGCCAGAAGGTCGTGCCAGACGCGGCGTGCACCGTACGTCCGATAGCTGGAGATGAAGCTGGCCCGGACCCTGGCACCGAACTCCTCGTCGCTACGGGCGCGGGCACTTGGCGCACGAACCAGCCAGGCGTGAAAGCCGCTGCGCGAAACACCGAGCGTCTCGCAGATCCACGATACCGGCCAGATCCCTCGGTGCTTCGCGACGAACTCGAACCTCATATCGAGTCCCTGGCGAAGTAGGCCGCCGCTTTTTTTAGGATGTCGCGCTCGACCTTCATCCTAGCCAACTCGCGGCGCAGCCGCTCAATCTCCTGCTGCTCCGGCTTCATCACGCCGTGACCGGGGAATGCCGATCCCGGATCAGCTTGCTGCTCGCGGACCCACTTGCGTAGCACGTTCTCATGCAGGTCCAGATCGCGAGCGGCCTGCGAAACCGACACGCCCCGCTCCCGTACCAGCTTCACCGCCTCGAGCTTGAACTCGCGGCTGAACTTCCGTCGTTGCATCTCCATCCACCAGTTCCAGAAACACCTTATCTTGGTGTCCACGGAACCGGCAGCGGCTCACAACGCCTAACTGCGCGCCGATCCGCTCTATACGGTCTTGCGCGACGAGTTGCCGACAGCGCACCAGATCGATGCGCCGATCGACGAGTTCATGCCAGCCGCGACCCCGCCACTGCCAGCCTCCGGTTCCGCTATGCTCCACCTAGGCCCAGCGATGACGGAGGCTCGAACGCACTGCTATCTATCCGGACCACAAGGTGTGGGCTGCTCACAAATACAGCCCCAGTGCCGAACGCCTCCAGCGTCTGGCCGACCGAGTCGAGCAGTACCTGAACGAACCGCAGCCGAGGCTGGCGACGACGGCATCGTGCCAGGACGGGTGCGTCTGTAGCCAAACATATTGCATCGTAGAAGGATCTATAAACGATCATGCGAAAATATTCTTCAGCGCTAAAATCGGAAGACCACCCCAGCCCCTACTAGTAGAGGACTCAAAGTAGCCTTGCCTGTCGCCGGAGGCCCGCCAACCCCAAGATTGCCGCTGATATCGGCCTTTAGCCATATCTTCCGGACGTCGACATAAATCCCCAATTTATCACTTATCATACTCTCGACACCCCCCCTGAAGAACAGGACCCCACGCATTACTCACATCAAAGTTCGCCACGTCACGCCCTTTAGACTTCAGGATAACGGTATAGTTTACCCCACCTCCAATGTACGGTTCAAATCGCCTGCTCCCCGTCGGTATTCTAAACTGGGCGGCGAGGATAGCAGGACCATAAGTAACCTTCCCCAGATTAGCTCCAGCCAATGTTCCCGCGCCGCGGATTTTCGCCGTCGGCGGGATACCAATTGTCAAGGTAGTTGAGATATAGCGATTGATACGATACCCAAGGTCAAAATCGCCAGAGTAATTGTCGTTCACCGTCACGTCAGCGCCTCGAAAAGGCGCCCCGCCGACCGAAAGATCGGCAGCAGGACTGAAGAAAATTCCGACCGGCCCGCCCCGAACGAACCAGCCGCCATCGTCTACGGTTGCCGAATTTGAGTTGGTGGTTTGACCACCTAGGTCCTGCGCCCGCGCAACACTAGGAGTGAAGGCAGCCGATAGGGCAAATCCAAGGATATAGATCGAATGTTTCAGCATCATATCCACTCCCAACGAAGACGCACCTTTATCGGCGCTTTATAAAAAGTTGAAGATCTAAGAACCGTGTTGCCCTTAGAGAAGCTTCCTAAGATCTGGCTCTATTACCAAGGCCTCGTTATTAACGATGTAGCCCTTCGCCATGAGGCGCCGTACGATTGCCATTTCGCGGGGCATGCCGAAACATATTGCTCCAACAATCCGACCGTCTGCGACCGACAGCCTCGTGAATGTTCTACCCTCACCCAAGCGCCGGAGTACGACCCCGTTCTCTGGTTGATTATCGCCAATCATCTGGACGTTTAGGTCATACTGATCAGACCAAAACCAAGTGTTTGCAACGTAGGGCGTATTATTGCCAAGTATACTACGCGCCGCTGCAGCGCCTTGGTCTTGGGCGTTCGCCCAAGACTCCTGTCGCTTAGGTAGGCCATCGTTTGAGCGCATTGCGGCAACGTCACCAGCGGCGTAAATCAGGTTATCGGAGGTGCGTAGCCGTTCGTCCACTAGAACACCGGCGTTAGTCTCAAGACCGGCTGCTTCGGCAAGATCATCGTTCGCTATTGCACCAACACCTACAACGACTATATCAACTGGTATCAGGTCCCCACTCGAAAGCTTAACACTCTCGACACGTTCACCTCCAAATACCTCATCGATCGTCGTCTTGAGATGCAATACTGTGCCGTTGTCGCGGTGAACTTTGGCCAATGCCTCTCCTACGTCGGGGGGCAGACTGCGGCCGCATAGTCGGTCGGATAACTCGACTACGTTTGTGTTCATGCCCATCTTCCGTGCTGTTGCAGCTACTTCTAGTCCTATCCATCCAGCACCAATAGATAAAAGGTGTTTGCCCGGCCCCATGTGCGAACGTAAGCGGTCCGCGTCGTCCAGAGTTCGTAAGTAAACAACATTTGCCTTATTGACGAAATGGGCCGAAAGCTTCCGAGGGCGGCTGCCAGTAGCAATAAGAAGGCTATCGTACGGAGCCACTTCTCCTGAGCTAAGGATCACTGATTGGCGGCTACGATCGATTTGTACGATCCTTTCACCGAGCATAAGATCAATCCTGAGATCTCGAACCATTTCAGCGCTGAGCAAACATGTGCTTTCGGCACTAGCTGCACCTTGTAATACTGCCTTCGACAACGGTGGCCTGTCGTATATGTGGTGACGCTCTTCGGAATAAATGGCTATACCTCCGCCGAAACCCTCCGCCCTCAGGGTTTTGGCCGCCGATGCCGCAGCTAATCCACCACCTACGATAACCACGCGTTCCATCGACATCATCCCAACTATTGATTTCGCGGACAATAATTCTCGTAAAGGTCCCGCGCCCTCCCTCTCGGCCCAAGAGCTGAACGGCGCGGCCGGTAATAGGGCTAGGATCCGACCTTGAAACTTTCTGGAAATTGCGCACCCCAGGAACTGAAGATACCAGGATCATCGGCCCGGCGAATGAATGGTCCTGCTTTGCGGTCGACACACCGCGCATCTCGCCAGAAAGTTCGTAACGGTTTCCGTCTGGGGTAAAAAAGTACGAGTACAGGTTTGACCCCACACCATGCCGACCTGGACCCGCCTCCGTCATTACTCCCCCTCTCGCAACTTGATCGAGCATGAGCTTCATATACTCCATGTTTGGGATGGTCCATGCAAGGTGATCTAGAGTCTCGCTGGGAGCGCCTGCGAACATCGCCACATCGTGATGAAAGTCGCCTACATGTAGCCACGCTGCGAGGCGACCATCGCCCGAAGGAAATTCGACGATATCCGCTGCGATAAAATCCAAGTGACGCGTTAGAAAGTCCAACGTCTGACTGGCATCAGGTCCGACCCGTAGCGTAATGTGATCAAGATCAAGTGGCGCCAGACCGCTAAGATGGTTTGTTTTGCGGGCGGCAGGATTGTAGTAGTGTTGCCGTTCGGATGATCGAAGGACGGCTATCTGCATCTTCTGACGTTGGGGTGGAAGGTCAAACTCAATGGCTCTTTCCACACCAGGTGCCGGATCCGTCATCACACGCACGCTCACACCAGCGCCTTCAACACGTGACTTATATTTAACTAGATCTTCATTGTCATCAGCCGCAATGGCGAAGCTAATCACACCGGTCCCGCCCTCACTTACCGCAACATCATATGTACCGTCTGTGCCACAAGTCAGGTATGTGACACCATTCTCGCAGGCAACTTCTTCAAGCCCCAGTACTTCCGTGTGAAATCGAACTGATTCCGACAAATCTTTAACTCTAAGATGTGCATGCGACAGTTTCTGAAGCGCCATGTTGTCCTCCTGATGACAAAAATAATTCAGCTATGCCCCTTCCCGAAGCGCAGCTTCCATGATATCGAGGCGATCATTCCCCCACCACATTTGGTCGCCTACAATCATAGTTGGTGTACCAAAGACTCCGGCGTCATGAGCTTGTTGAGTTCCGTTGTCATATCGCGCGATAGCTTCGGGTGACGAGGTCCAGCGGTTTATCTCGTCGACTTGCCAACCGTGACCGCCGGCGAGTTCCGCGAGTAGCGCTGGATCGGCAGGATCCCTACCGGCGCCCCAAACTTGGTCCCACGCCTGCCCAGTGAAGCTCAAGCCTTCTCCTTTGTCGAGCGCGAAAAGTAGGGCCCTGTTCAGCCCCGCTGTATCCAAGGTCTTAGGAAACGTCGCTGGAACACTATAGATTGAAGCCCATCGCTCAATATCGGCCCGGAAATAGGCAAGCTTTAACGGCAAGTTGACGTTAGGCGGCGCCGTATTTCCAGCCAATAGCTTTAGCTTCGGAAGATCTACGACACGAAGGCGCAGTTGTAAGTCGTAAGTCTTGCAAACGCTAGGAACTCTTTGAAACGCAAGATACGCGAACGGACTCATGAAATCGAAGTAGAAATCCAATGCACCCCTCATCACTTGTGGCCCTCCTGCTCTAGTGCAGCGGCAAGGCTCGCCCATTGTCGACCCGACTCTCTAGCGCCATCCAGCACCGATTCAGGCACGAGATGGTAAGGTGGTCGGCACGGGCCCGCCGTCATCCATCCTGCTGCATCCATCCGAGCTTTCTCAATGCCAATGTTATAGACAGAAAACTCTTTGAAGGAGCCGTTAGGAAAAAGCGTGCGATAGGTAAATGCAATCCTGTCGGTTAGTTCTTTCGCCTTGGTCCAATCGTTAGATTGTGTAGCTGCGGCTATCGCGTCTCGCAGTTGGATTACGGGAGCAGGCCCGCAAACTGCGCCGCTTGTCCAAAACGCCTTGCAGTTCTCTGGATCGAGTCGAGATGCCGCGTAGTAGTCGACATCAAGTGGCATTAGTCTGATGCGGCGCTGCGTGAGATTCAAGTCTGCGTAGAGCGCCGCTGTGTTAATATATTTTGCGGATACGACTTGGGGAATGGTCGATATCTGAGCCCAGAATGGCCGAGGAAAATCAAATTTGAAAGCCTCCGGGTTGGCATAAGCGCAGATCGCCATGTCTGGGCACGAATCCGCGACGTCACGAAAAAAATTGTACCGCCGTTGGCAGATCGGGCTGAACCCACATTGGCAGGCCTAGCATCACACCCGTAAGTCCAATTTCGCGCGCCGCCCTCGTCATGCGGATTGATTCGCGTGTATTAAGGCTTGTTGCACCACTGAAGATTGGTATCCGGCCACGGCCTGCATCAGCAAGTGTTCGCATGAACGCCTCTTGCTCAGCCCAGGTAGTCGTCGCGCCTTCCCCTAAGGTCCCCATGGACAATATACCGTCTACACCCGAAGCGATCAAAGCATCAACGACACGGGCCGTTTCCTCCAAGTCGACTGTGTCGTCAGCCCGCGGATCAGAGGCGTTTGGCTTCGCCGGGGTGGGCATTATCGCCCAACATCCTACCACTTCGTCAACCGTTAACAGTTCATGTTTCATCCCAGGTTCCTCAAGTGCGGCGGTGTAACAAGAAACGCGTTTAGCATATCGACCAAGGAACTAGCTTATCGGCTCTGGAAGGGACTACTATTCCCACGATCCTCGCGCCACAATCCAAGCTTTTCTTGGCAAACACGATCGGAGTATGAGAAGAGTACGCTTTCACAGTCGGCCTCATGTGTAACCGTGTGCCAGCTAGGAACAACAAATATGTCTTTCGGCCGCCACTCGAACACCTGATCATTAATAGTTGTTCGCCCAGTGCCCTCCGTGACTACAAATACCGTTGCATCGGTCGAGCGGTAGGGGTGGCTGCGAAAGCCGTTTGGGAGAAGTTGTAAGCACGGCGCGATTGTGGGCATCGCCCAGCCGCCATCAACAGGATTGATATACCGCATCTTTATGCCATGACACGGATCCAAATCGCCCTGTGTCACAAGGTGTCGCAAAGCCTCACGGGATCGATCATATGGATAGTTAAAGATCGGCGATACAACTCGCGATGACTTATAATCTACCGGCAGCATGTTGGCGCCAAACCGCCATCCGCTATCCCCGGCTTGCCGATCGATAGGCTGTTGGTCCTCATGATGCTCTTCGGCGAATGATGCGTCAAACATCGAGACGATGGGGATATCGAGGCCATCGAGCCAAACCATCGGCTCTGGACTATCATTACCATGGTCGTGCCAAGCCCCAGGGGGGGTGATCACGAAATCGCCGAACTGCATAGAGGTACGTTCACCATCCACCGAGGTGTGGGCACCGGAGCCGTCCATCACAAAGCGTAGGGCGGATTGACTATGTCGATGGGCTGGCGCTACTTCACCCGGAAGGACAATTTGAAGTCCGGCGTACAATGAGGTGGTTATCTTTGACTGTCCACGTAGCCCAGGGTTTTCAAGTATTAGGACACGACGTTCGGCTTCTTTCGCGGTGATGAGGCCGCCAGCTTCAAGTAGGTAGTCCTTTGCATCGTCGAAGTGCCATATGTGCGATTGACACCCACTTCTTGGTGTAGGTGTTATGATGCTGGACAAAACATTCCAAAGCGGGGTGTACGAATTTCGCTCAATCTTATCGTAGAAGCGCTTCCGTTCGGCGGTCTCAATAGGTTTTTCCGTGAGCGACATGGGGCTCTCCCTTCAGATCAGCCTAGCGGCTGCAGGTTGATCGCTTATTAGAACTGATATTCTGGAGTTGTGACGGTCAGGCCATCAAGCGTTGACGTCAACCGGATCTGACATGCTAATCGGCTATTATCTGCCTTGTTGGCTGCAAATTCCAACATTGTGGCCTCGCCGCCGCTGATCGGTTGTAGGCGGGACAGCCAGTCGGGATGAACGTAGACCTGACAGGTAGCACACGCGCAGGCTCCGCCGCAGTCGGCGTCTATCCCTGGAGCGCCAGCGGCTAGCGCGGCCTCCATTAGAGATTGGCCCTCTTGTGACTCAATTTCTCGTCCATCGCCGTATGCGTCGATAAGCACTACGCGGATTGCCATAATCCTCATCCTCTCCGAGCTTTTCGTACTTCAGGGTCTCGGTCTAATTGACCAAGGCGGTTCGTCCGCCCACTTCGGAACCTTGGAGACGTTAGTATTTTTCACTTGCGAACTATCAAGGGCATCCCACGGGACGCTCTTTTCCTGCCGAAGGCATACACAATTAAGCATGCTTAGAAGTGAGTATCATCGGTTTCGTCGAGCAGTCAAGAGGCGCGGGAGGGGCAAGATGGATCGGGTGTTCGGAAAGACTCTTTTTCCCCAAATCCGCTACGTGGGAGGCATCTTTGTAGGTCGCGACATCATCTGCGGCCGGTGGCTCTCCGCGTATATCAGGTCCGCTTTGCGGCGACGAGCAGGGTCACTTATCACATACGCCGGAGACCTGCCGTCCTGCGTCGTGGCTATAGAGGCCTGCTGCCGAGCTCATCGATGGGACGGGCGCTGGCACGACAAGGCTATGTCGTTCGGCTGATGTCGTCGGAATATGTCCGTCCATACGTTAAGGCGCAGAAGAACGACGACCGCGACCCGGAGCCGATCGCGGAAGCGGCAACCCGGCCGACCATGCGGTTCGTGGAATTGAAAACCGAGGAGCAACTCGACATGCAAGCGCTGCATCGAACTCGTGACCAACTTCACGGGGAACCTCCTTGCTGTGACGTGACCCCCGTTTTTTCCTCCATTTGGAGCTAGAGTCCGACCCCGAAGAAGGGACGGACGGATGAAGCGGAAGCAGTTTTCGGAAGAGCAGATCATCGGCATCTTGAAGGAGGCCGAGGCGGGCGCGGTAGTGACGGAGTTGTGCCGGCGGCACGGTCTGTCGAGCGCGACCTATTACGCCTGGAAGGCCAAGTTCGGCGGTCTGGAGGTGTCCGACGCGAAGCGGCTGCGGGCGCTGGAGGAGGAGAACGGCAGGCTCAAGCGGTTGTTGGCGGATACGATGCTCGACAATGCGGGTCTGAAGGATCTGCTATCAAAAAATGGTAGCGCCTGCCGCGAAGCGGGAAGCGGTCGCGCATCTCCAGGCGACGTTGGGGATGAGCGAGCGGCGGGCGTGTGCTGTCGTCGGAGCGGATCGCAAGAGCATGCGGTATCGCTCGTGCCGGGATAATGATGGCGACCTGCGGTCGCGTTTGCGTGAGCTGGCACAGCAGCGTCGGCGGTTCGGCTATCGACGCCTGCACATCCTGCTTCGCCGAGACGGCATCACGATCAACCGCAAGAAGACCCAACGGCTGTATCGAGAGGAAGGCCTGACGGTGCGCCGGAGGAAGGGACGAAGGCGCGCCGTCGGCGCGCGGGCGCCTGCGCTGGTGTTGGCGCTTCCCAACCAGCGCTGGAGCCTGGACTTCGTGCATGATCAGCTCGCCACGGGCCGTCGGTTCCGCGTGCTCAATGTCGTCGATGATGTGACCCGTGAGTGCCTGGCGGCGGTGGTGGATACGTCGATCTCGGGCAGGCGGGTCGTGCGTGAGCTAGGCGACCTGATCGCAAGGCGTGGTGCGCCGAAGACGATCGTGAGCGACAACGTCCTATGTTGGGAAGCAGCGGCGGGTTTCAGCCAGCAGATATCCATGCGCCGACAACCATCGGCGCGGCATGCATTCTGAGCCAGATGGCTCCCACCGTCAACGGGATCGCTCCCTGCCATAGCAAACACAGGATCCAGCGGCGCCGAGGCGGCCGTGGTCCTCACCATCCTTAAGACGAGATACGCACCCAGGTGGAAGGCCCGAACATTATCTACAGGGTCGCTCTCGCGCCCTCACGGCACATCAGAGAGGGGTCCTTCCACCTGGCATCCGACCGTTCGAGGAACGGCCGGGTACTCTGTCCCCCCGTCTTGATGACGGCGTGAGCCACGCGCGCCATCTTGGCGGTGAGCGCCGTCATCGCCTTGCGGCGACGGTCGGCATCGTCCGCGTGCCCGGCGACATATCGTCCGAGCTTATCGCGGAAGCTATTGTCGCGCTGACGCGCGGCAACTTGAGCAGCCATCCAGAAAGTCCGGCGCAATCGTGCGTTGCCGTACTTGGACAGCTTTGTCCGGCCACGGAACGTGCCTGACTGACACGTCGCGAGATCGAGGCCGCAGAATTTCAGAAATTGGCGATGATGATTGAACCGGCGCAGATCACCGGCTTCCGCCAGGATGGTCAGCGCGTTGATCGGGCCGATGCCGGGAATCTTGCGCAGCAGCTGGTAATCGACATGCTCGGCCAGCCTGGCATGGGCAAGCCGCTCTATCTCGTCACGCTGCTGGATGAGACTGCGCCCCTGCGCAATGACCATACGGAACATGGTGATTGCTGCCGAATCCTCCGGGACTGGCAGAGCCACCGAAGCGCAGGCCGTTTCGTATATGTCATTGATAAGACGCGCTTTGGAAACCTTGCGGCCGATGAGAGGCCAGGCCACGGCCGAGAATGTCTCGGCGTCGAGCGCGGTGATGCTGGCAGGAGTGGGGAACCGCTCGATGAGCGCAAAAACCAGTCGGATCTGCTGTTGCCGGCGAAGCGGGCGATCTCAGGGAAGTAGAGCGGCAAATAGTGGGTGAGGATCCGATGCCAGGTTTGCGTCTTGGCCTTGGAGATCGTTTCGTGGGTCTTCGACAGTTCCTGCAGGTCGTTGATCCCGGCCGCCAGCGGATCGACATAACGCTGCGTCGCCCCGATCCGCAGCATGTGCAGGATGACCTGCGCGTCCTTGGGGTCGTTCTTGTCCCAGCCATTGTGCAGCGCCTCGCGCGTTCTGGCGAGCGCGACCGACGAGATGAGGCGCAGCTCGAACCCTGCCGTCAGCAGCCGATGTGCCAGCGTGCGATGGTAATTACCCGTCGCCTCGAACCGACGACGATGGGACGGCCGATGGCAGCGAGCTGTTCGGCGAAGTCGTCATAGTCCTTCTTGGTTGCCATGACGGACAGCCGCCGGCGCCGGCCGCCTTCCGGTCGCTCGATCAGGACTTCCTGCCGGTTCTTGGACATGTCGATGGCTACCAGCACGGCGCCAGCAGGCGTAGGGGTGAGCTTGGTCATGGTCGGTCGGCCTCCAAAGTGTTGTCTCGACAACTTCACTTTAGACACCCGCTGGCCGGCCATGGCTTGCCCTGATGAACCCTGCGGCCGCTACGCGGCCTTGTCTCCATCAGGGCCATAGCGGCTCCCGAACCGGCGCTTCCCAATGTGCTATGGCAGCGAGTTCATCGCTACCGCGGTCCAGCAATGGCTCGGCCAAGTCGGCGTGAAGACGCTCTACATCGCGCCGGGTTCGCCTTGGGAGAACGGCTATAACGAGAGCTTCAACGGCTCGCTGCGCGACGAGCTGCTCAACGGGGAAATCTTCTACAGTCTCGCCGAGGCAAGGGTGCTGATCGAGGCGTGGCGGCGCCATTACAACACCGTCCGGCCGCACAGCAGCTTGGGCTACCGCCCACCGGCACCAGAAGCGGCGACACCGCCATTGCCAGCCTCCGGCTCCGCTTCGCTCCACCTCCGCCCGGCGATGGCGGCGGAGGCCACAATGCACTAACTATCTACCCGGACCACCCGGTGGGGGCTGCTCAACTGCCGGATCTGCTGGCGCAAATCCCGACGGACGAACGGATTACGATCGTCGGGGGTGATGGCGCCTACGACACCAGAAAGTGTCGGGCCGCGATCGCAGCCCGGGGCGCAGACGCGGTCATTCCCGTACGCCGGGGCGGCCAGCATGGAAGAAGCCGGCGGCCGCGCCGATGCTCGCAACGAAACGCTACGCGCGATGAAAAGGCTCGGTCGAACAATCTGGAAGAAGTGGAGCGGCTACCATCGCCGCAGCCTGGTCGAGACGAAGATGCACTGCTTCAAGCTGCTCGGCGAGCGCGTCGCATCGCGCACCTTTGATCGTCAGATTACCGAGCTCAAACTCCGTGCCGCAGTTCTCAATCGATTTTCACAAATAGGAACACCGACCACCATCCGCGTTGCATAGATCTCGTCAGTAAAACCATATTTGTGCTTAATTATCTTTGTGCAACAAAGCCAGTTCATGCAGAAAACCGACAACGCTTATGTGGCGGCGGACTCTGTCGTGGTGGCCCCGAAAGTTGCCGGATATGTCGAGCGCGTGTTTGTCAGCGCGAACCAAGCGGTCCGCAAAGGGCAGCAGTTGGCAGAACTGGACCCTCGCGAATATCGAGCCCAAAGCGAGCAGATCACCAGCCAGATCGACACAGCGAAAGCTGCGGTCGAGACGAGCCGTTCGCAGATCGCTGAACAGCAGGCGACAATCGTCCAGGCGCGTGCTCAGGCGGCCTCGGCGCGCGCCGAGGCGCTCGCGCGGCAGCAGGTTGCGCGCTATCAGCCGCTGGCGGCGTCTGGCGCAGAGCCAGGCGAGCGATTTGCTCAGCTTCAGACGCAGGCACGACAGGCAGATGAGCGCGCCAATGCTGCTCAGGCCGGCCTTACCGCAGCAGAAAGGCGCGTTGGCACGCTTGGTGCGCAGGTACGACAGGCGCAATCGCAAGCCGAAGCCGCTCGCGCTCAGCTCTCCGCCGCGCGTGTGAACACCGAATCGACGTTGCTCAAGGCAGCGATCGATGGTCGCTTCGGCGATCTCGCTGTCCGGGTAGGGCAGTTCGTACAGCCCGGAACGCGCCTGATGACGCTGGTGCCGGTGGAGCGCCTCTTCATCGAGGCCAATTTTAAAGAGACGCAGCTAGGTCTCATGCGAGTCGGCCAGCCCGTCAGCATCGACGTCGACGCGCTCCCCGGGGTCGAGCTGAAAGGGCGGGTTGCCAGCTTCGCACCGGGCACAGGTGCCCAGTTCTCCGTGCTCCCGCCGCAAAACGCGACCGGCAACTTCACGAAGATCGTTCAGCGCGTGCCCGTCCGTATCGCGATCGATGCGCCGCCCGAAGTCAGGCCCCTTCTGGTTCCCGGAATGTCGGTCGGCATTACTGTCGATACCCGTTCGGCCAAAGGCGACCTGGAGAGAATCCGGCAGGCCGTAAGTCGGAAGCGCTGAGCGTGGCGACGGTTGCTGCATCTCCGGGGACGTTACGCGCCGAGCGAGCCGACTCGACGGCCTGGATCGCGGTCGCGGCCGGCGCGCTGGGCGCGCTGCTCGCGACACTCGACATCTCGATCGTCAACTCGGCGCTGCCGACTATCCAAGGGGAGATCGGAGCGACCGGCACGGAAGGAACGTGGATCGCCACGGCTTTTCTCGTTGCCGAGATCATCATCATACCGCTGAGCGCGTGGCTGGAACGGCTTTTGGGGTTGAGGACACTTCTCCTCATCTCTGTGACCTCTTTTACAGGATTCTCGGTCCTGTGCGGCACCGCTACGGATCTGATGACAATGATCGTCGGAAGGGCGGGTCAGGGGTTCACGGGCGGCGTGCTCATCCCGACAGCGATGACGATCGTCGCAAAGCGCCTCCCGCCATCGCAACAGCCAATCGGCATGGCCCTTTTTGGAATGACCGTCATCCTGGGTCCGGTTCTTGGCCCCCTGCTCGGAGGCTGGCTCACGGAAAATCTGAGCTGGCATTATGCCTTCTTCGTCAACGTGCCGGTCTGCGGTCTGCTCTTGCTGCTGCTGCTTCTCGGCCTGCCGCACGAGAAAACGAACTGGGTCTATTTCCGCGAGGCGGACTGGTTCGGGATCGTCGGCATGATCCTCGGCCTGGGAGGACTGACGGTCGTGCTTGAGGAAGGGCACCGTGAAGAATGGTTTGAATCGACGTACATCGTCCGGCTGACGATCATGACCCTGATTGGTTTTGTCATGCTGGGTATCGGACAATTCAGGGCCGCCAAGCCTGTGCTTAAGCTGCGGATCGTGATGAATCGACAATTCGGCAGCGTCGTCGTCATGGCGCTGGCGCTGGGCATGGTGATGTACGGCTCGACCTTCGTCATCCCGCAATTCCTCGCGCTGATCGCTAACTATAACGCCCTTGAGACGGGTCAGGTGATTTTCCTCATGGGTGTGCCTGCCTTCCTGCTGATGCCCGTCATCCCGCTGCTTATCCGCGTCGTCGATATCAGGATCGCCGTTGGCACAGGCCTTGCGCTCATGGCCGCCAGCTGCCTCGTCAACACCAGCCTCACCGCGGAATCTGCCGGAGAAGCCTTTACCGCCGGACAGTTACTGCGTGGTGTCGGCATGATCCTCACCATGCTGTTCCTGAACCAGGCCACTATCGCTTCGGTCAGCAAGGAGGATGCCGGTGATGCATCAGGCATCTTCAATGCCGCACGAAATCTCGGCGGGTCGTTCGCTTTGGCCGCCCTGGCCTCCTTTCAGGACCAGCGAATGTCGCTCCATAGCCGACGGATGGAAGAGACCCTTTGGGCAAACGACCCAAGGTTGCAGGATTATCTCGCCGGCATGACCAGGACGTTCGGCCAGATGGACGCCGCCCTTCAGTCGCTTGCCGGGACCATTCAGCAGCAGGCCTTCATCATGACGTACAATGACATTTTCCTGGCGATGGCGCTTGCGACACTAGCCACGCTTCCACTCGTTTTGTTCCTGCGCCCGCTGCCTAAAGGGCAGTCCATGGCGATGCATTGAGGCTGCGATGATAAACTTCAGAGGTCTCGTTCTCGCCCCCTTGCTGCTCGGCGGATGTGTCGTTGGCCCGGACTACGCCGGACCGCCGGGGTTGGATCGCGCCGCCCCCCAATCCAAGTTCGTGCGCCAGACCGCGAGTACGAGCACCAATGACCCCGCAGTTGCTGAGTGGTGGACGGCCCTTCAAGATCCGGTCCTGAACGAGCTTGAGCAACGCGCACTTGCAGCGAATCCGTCGATCGATGTCGCCCAGGCGCGACTCCGTCAGGCGCGTGCATCCGTGCGCCAGGAGCGCGCTAACCGCTTTCCGAAAGCTGGGGCACAAGCGACCGGAATCTTCGCCGACCTTCCCGGGATCGATCTGCAGTCAGCTCAGGGGAACGGCGCAACGCCCCCTTCCCAGGACGCGGATTCCTCTCTCCAGTTTTTCAATCTCGGCCTGAACGCAAATTGGGAAATCGATTTTGCGGGAGGCCAGATCCGAAAAATAGAATCCGCTAACGCACTAGCCGCAGCGGCGTCCTACAACGCGGCAGATGCACACGTTCAACTCGCAGCCGACGTTGCGCAAAGTTATACGAATCTGCGGGACCGGCAGCAGCGCGCCGCTGCACTTCGTGGGGGGCTGGACCTGCAGAAGCAGCAGCTAGGCCTCGCTCGGCAACGCTTTCAGCAGGGCACGGTGCCGGCCTTTGCCATTGGTCAGGCGAACCGCGCCATTCAGGCTACCAACGGCGATCTCGCTACGGCTGAGGCGGAGATCGGAATTTATCTCAATGCGCTCGCCGTGCTTGCAGGGGAGGCGCCAGGGAGGCTCGATTCCTTGCTGGCTATCCCGCGTGACGTCCCCTTGCCACCACAGGTCGTCGCCATCGGCGATCCCGCCTCTCTACTTCGCCGTCGACCCGACATACGCGCCGCCGAGCGCAATCTGGCGGCCACGACCGCCCGGATTGGCGTCGCTGAAGCAGCGCGTTTTTCCCAAGATCAGCTTTATGGGGATCCTAGGCATCGGCGGAACGTCTGTCGGAGACCTGGTCGATCTGGGAAATATCTCCAACATTGCCGTGCCCCAGCTACAATGGGGGTTGCTCGATTTTGGACGAACTTCGGCCCAGATAACGCAAGCGCGCGCTGGACGAGACGAAGCTGAGGCACAGTATCGACAGGTCGTTCTAGGTGCGTTCCAGGACGCCGAGAATTCGCTCGCGCGCTTTGCACAGCAACGTCGCAATGTGGCAGCGCTCGCCGAGATCAAGCGATCGGCTGACGAGTCAGACATTTTGACACAACAACGCTTCCAGCGACAGGTGATTTCCCGCAGTGACGCACTCGAGTCCGGTCGTCAGAAAGTGCTTGCTGCATCAAACCTTCAAAGTGCGGTTGCGGCTCTTACGGCAAGTTATATCGCCATCCAAAAATCACTCGGACTCGGGTGGCAGGAATCGACCTATCAAGGATTGGCAACGGATTCCTCGACCACGTCTATCGGAACAAATCAGTGATCCCTCCGCCTGTCATGCCCTGGTGTCGCCTTTGGGGTAGTTACCGAATTACCATAACGGCGCCTTGACTGAGGAGACGCTGCTGTGGTCGACACCGAAATACGGTCTGTATGGAACGGGAGGTGACGATGCAACTTCGGTCGGGAGTTCAAGATTGAGCAGTTAAGCTGGCGCAGGATTAAGGGCGACTGCTTCTTCACTTCAATTTATTGATCTACGCACGATACGCGGCCTTTCGGATTGGCAAGACCTGGCTCTGGCAATCGGACTGGCAAGCCTGCGCCGGCAGTTTGTTGACGTCGTCGCTCCGCTCGACGGACTGCGTCCTGCGCATGACTAGGGCCAAGGGACAACCAGAACGAGCCCGCCGATTTGTACGCCATTGCCGCCGCGGGCCCTACGCCGGTGTGTTCGCTCTTTTCATGTCGGGTCTATCGGCTCCAATCGGCATCAGACGCCAATCCCGTTGGAGTAGAGTTATGTCGACGAAACCTGAGGCCCTCAAAAAGCGGATGATCCGCCGCCATGAGCTTCGGCAGATCATACCGCTGGCCGACACCACCATCTACGAGATGGAACTGCGCGGCGAATTCCCTCGTCGCTTTGCGCTCACCCCGCGCTGTGTGGTGTGGGATCTGGCCGAGGTCGAAGCGTGGCTGACCGAGCGCCTGGCGACAGCTCGGCGATCGCCCATCGACCGCGCGCCGCATCCTGATGTACGCAAGCGCAAGGCGCGCCCCGTCAAAGCGCCGGATCAGGCACGAGCATAGGCATCGAGGGCGGAATCAGGACCGGCACGCGCTTCTGCCCCGCCACCCAAGCATCGATGATATCAGACCACTCCTGCATCATATGCCGCCGCTGATGCTCGTACTCCGCCTTGTTGTAGACGCCGCGCGAGGATCGCCCATCTTCATGGGCCAGGCACTTTTCGATCCAGTCACTGTTGAACCCCAGTTCGTTGAGCAGGGTCGATCCGGTGCGGCGCAAGTCATGTACCGTGAACGGCTCCAGCGGTAAGCCTTCCTTCTGCGCACGCTCCACGACGGCATAGGTGACGCGATTAAAGGTCGCCCGGGACATCGGCGCATCCGCATCATACCGAGACGGCAGAAGGTAGCGCGAGTTACCCGCGCAGGTCTTCAACGCGATCATGATGTCGAGGCATTGCTGCGAGAGATAGACGTTATGCGCCTTGGATCGCTTCATGCGTTCCTTGGGGATCGTCCACACGGCGTTCTCGAAGTCCACCTCGTCCCAGACCGCATCCTGCAGCTCGCTCTTGCGCACCATTGTCAGCAGAAAGAGGCGCATCCCGAGTCGGATCGTTGGCAGCGTCGCCACATGGTCGAGCTGCTTGAGCATCACGCGAATTTCCGTCGGCGACAGCGACCGGTCCTTTGGAACGAACTTCGCGATCGAGGCGGGGCCGACATCGTCGGCCGGATTGGCGACCTTCTCGCCGTGCAAGATCGCAAATCCGTAGATCTGCTTCAGGATGTCGCGGACATGGATCGCAGTCGCCGGAGCGCCGCGATCGACGATCTTGCCGCAGTGGGCGCGCAGGTCATCCGGCGTGATTTCTGTCAGCAGCCGATTCTTCCAGACTGGCAGAAGCTCTCGTTCGAAGATCGAACGCCGCATTGCGCGGGTGCTGTCCGCCATCGGCGCCTTCACCAACCAGCGCTCACCAAACTCACCGAAGCTCTTGGCCTCTTTGATCCGGCGTTTGTCGCGCTGCTTTTCCTGGGCAGGGGACCTGCCTTCGAAGACTGCACGTTTAGCGTCGATCGTCGCTTCACGGGCTCGAGCAAGGGACAAACCGGAGGGACCGTACTTCCCGAGCGTCAGCGTCTCGCGTCGCCCATGCAGCCGGTAGTCCAGCCGAAACGTCAGCGTCCCGGAGGTTGAGACCTGAACATAAAGGCCGTCACGGTCCGTGACCTTGTATGCTTTTTCGCGTGGTTTCAGGTTCTTAAGGGCAACATCGGTGAGCATACCGACCTCCTCTACGCAAAATACCGTCAGGCGATTTTCGGCAATTCTGCCGAAATTGTCGCATGATTTACAATGGCTTAGTGCGGAAAGAATACCGTCACTGGCTTCAATACCTCTGACGGTATCGCTGGATTGGGCCAAGTGCAAGTTTGCCGGATACCGTCACGCAGGACGCCAGGGCCAACCGCTGCTCCGCGATTGACCTCGATAGATAGCGTGAGATAGTCTTTTTTATTTCAATGCTTTGACCGAGCTTTGCCGATTGATCGCGATAGCCAAAAATGGCCCCGAATCATTCCCACTCGATCGTGCCGGGCGGCTTCGACGTATAGTCGTAGGTGACGCGGTTGATGCCCTTGACCTCGTTGATGATCCGGGTCGCCACGCGCGGCAGGAAGTCGCCGGGGAACTGGAACGCCTGCGCGGTCATCCCGTCGGTCGACGTCACTGCGCGCAGGGCGAGGACGTTGTCGTAAGTGCGGCCGTCGCCCATCACGCCGACACTGCGCACGGGCAGCAGCACCGCGAACGCCTGCCAGATCGTGTCGTAGAGCCCCGCCGCGCGGATCTCCTCGAGGTAGATCGCATCCGCCTTGCGCAGGATGTCACAGCGTTCCTTGGTGACTTCGCCGGGGATGCGGATCGCGAGGCCGGGTCCGGGGAACGGATGACGGCCGACGAAGATCTCCGGCAGGCCCAACTCGCGACCAAGCGCGCGGACCTCGTCCTTGAACAGTTCGCGCAAGGGCTCGACGAGCTTCATGTTCATCCGCTCGGGCAGACCGCCGACATTATGGTGGCTCTTGATCGTTACCGACGGCCCGCCGGTGAAGCTGACGCTCTCGATCACGTCGGGATAGAGCGTACCCTGAGCCAGGAACTCCGCCCCGCCCAGTTTCTTCGCCTCGGCATCGAACACGTCGATGAAGGTCTTGCCGATGAACTTGCGCTTCAGTTCGGGGTCGGTGATGCCCGCGAGACCGCTGAGGAACAGCTCCTCGACGTTCACATGGATCAGTGGGATGTTGTAGGCGCCGCGGAACAGGCTGACGACCTGCTCGCTCTCGCCCGCGCGCATCAGGCCGTGATCGACATAGACGCAGGTGAGCTGCTCGCCGATCGCCTCGTGGATCAGCACCGCCGCGACCGCCGAATCGACGCCGCCCGACAGACCGCAGATGACTCGGCCGCTGCCGACCTGCGCGCGGATCTCGGCGATCTTGGTCTCGCGGAACTCGGCCATTGTCCAGTCGCCGCTGAGACCGCAGACGTGCCGCGCGAAGTTCGCGATCAGCTTGCCGCCATCGGGCGTGTGGACGACCTCGGGATGGAACTGCACGCCGTAGAAGCGCCGCGCCTCGTCCGCGACGATCGCATAGGGGGCACCGGTCGATACCGCGACGGGGGTAAAGCCCGGCGGGATCGCGTCGACCTTGTCGCCATGGCTCATCCATACCTGGTGCCGCTCGCCCTCGGCCCACAGCCCGTCGAACAGCGCGCAAGGCGACTTCACCTCGACGAACGCGCTGCCGAATTCGCCGCCGTCACCCGAGACGATCACGTTGCCGCCGAGCTGCGCGGACATGACCTGCTGGCCGTAACAGATGCCGAGGATCGGGATCCCCGCCTCGAAGAAATGCTGCGGCACCCGGGGGCTGTTCTCGGTCGTGACCGAGGCGGGGCCACCCGACAGGATGATCCCCTTTGGCTGCATCCGCTCGAACGCGGCCGCGGCGGACTGGAAGGGGGCGATCTCGCTATAGCGCCCGCCTCGCGCACGCGGCGGGCGATCAGCTGGGTTACCTGGCTGCCGAAATCGACGATGAGAATGCTGTCTGGGTGCTCCATGTCGGGCGCATAGCCGGATGGGACCCGTAACGAAAGAGGCCGCGCCTCCCGGATGGGAAACGCGGCCTGCAATTCGACTAACGAGAGGCGGGGATTATGCCGCTTCGTTGTAATCCTCGTCCGACATCACCGGACCCGAATCCTGGCCCTTCGCCGAGACGTCGCGGTCGACGAACTCGATGACGGCCATCGGCGAGGCGTCCGACATGCGGATGCCGGCCTTGATGACGCGGGTGTAGCCGCCGTTGCGATCCGCATAGCGGGTCGCCAGAACGTCGAACAGCTTCACCAGCTGGGCATCGTCGAGCAGCTTGCCGTGCGCGAGACGACGGTTGGACAGGCCACCCTTCTTCGCGAGCGTGATCAGCTTCTCGATGTAAGGACGCAGTTCCTTTGCCTTGGCGACGGTGGTGGTGATCTGCTCGTGCTTGATGAGCGCGGCGCTCATGTTGCGGAACAGAGCAAGACGGTGGGCCGAGGTCCGCTGAAGCTTACGGCCGCCTACGCGATGGCGCATGTTTAATACCTTTTCGTTCGTTCAGGGGCCGTATGAGGTACCCGGGAGCTGGTCGCCGTTAAGGCCGGCGACCGTTGCCTTCGTAAAGACGGCAAGGACGGGTTCCGTCAATCACGAAACCCGCACCTTGCCCACTTTGTCTTCAGCCGGGTGGCGACCCGGCAAAGCCGTGTCGTCGAACGGGTCGGTCGAAACCGACCCGCCGGCCGGGCTGTCTGGTCTCCGGTGCAGCATGGCTGCCCCGGTGCCAGATCAGCCCATGATTTCCTGCTCGAGCTTCTTGGCCATCTCTTCGATGTTCTCAGGCGGCCAGCCCGGGATTTCCATGCCCAGGCGAAGACCCATCGACGACAGCACTTCCTTGATCTCGTTCAAGGACTTGCGGCCGAAGTTAGGCGTGCGCAGCATCTCGGCTTCGGTCTTGCCGACCAGATCGCCGATATAGATGATGTTGTCGTTCTTGAGGCAGTTCGCCGAACGCACCGACAGCTCGAGCTCGTCGACCTTCTTGAGAAGGTAACGGTTGATCTGCTGCGTGTCGCCTGCGGGCTCCGCACCACCGGCAGCGGGTGCTGCCTGGCCGATCGGGGCCGACGAACGGGTGACAGACGAATCGTCGAAGTGCACGAACAGCGCGAGCTGGTCCTGGAGAATGCGACCGGCATAGCCGACTGCGTCTTCCGGGGTGATCGTGCCGTCGGTTTCGATCGTCAGCGTCAGCTTGTCGTAATCCAAGTCCTGACCGACGCGGGTCGGGTCGACCTTGTACGACACCTGACGTACCGGCGAGTAGAGCGCATCGACCGGGATCAGACCGATCGGCGCGTCGGCCGGGCGGTTTGCGGTCGCGGGCACGTAACCCTTACCGATGTCGGCGGTCAGCTCCATGTTGAGCGTCGCACCCTCATCGAGGTGGCAGATCACGAGATCCTTGTTCATGATCTCGATGTCGCCCGAGACGGCGATGTCGCCGGCCTTGACTTCACCCGGACCCGTTGCCGAGAGCTGGAGGCGCTTGGGCCCCTCGCCCTGCATGCGGATCGCGATCTGCTTCACGTTGAGGACGATGTCGGTCACGTCCTCGCGGACGCCGGCCAGAGACGAGAACTCATGCAGCACGTTCTCGATCTTGATCGAGGTCACGGCCGCGCCCTGCAGCGACGAAAGCAACACGCGACGCAGCGCGTTGCCGAGCGTCAGGCCGAAGCCACGCTCGAGCGGCTCGGCGATGAAGGTCGCCTTGCGCTTGGTGTCGCCACCGGCCTTTTTCTCCAGGCCGCTGGGCTTCTTGAGTTCCTGCCAGTTCTTTGCGTTGACAGACACTTGCTTCCCCTAATTTGGGGGCCGGCGGACAGGACGTCCACCGGCCATGAATATGCACCCGTGCCGCGCGATCAACCGCGCACGGGCAACGTCGGAGAAATCAGACGCGACGACGCTTCGAAGGACGAACGCCGTTGTGCGGGATCGAGGTCACGTCGCGGATCGACGTGATCTGGAAACCGACTGCCTGCAGCGCGCGCAGTGCCGACTCGCGGCCCGAACCGGGCCCCTTCACTTCGACTTCGATCGTCCGGACGCCGTGCTCGGCGGCCTTCTTGCCGGCGTCTTCCGCTGCGACCTGCGCCGCGTACGGAGTCGACTTGCGCGAGCCCTTAAAGCCCATTGCGCCAGCCGACGACCACGAGATCGCGTTGCCCTGGGCATCGGTGATCGTGATCATGGTGTTGTTGAAGCTGGCATTCACGTGTGCGACGCCAGAGGTGATGTTCTTGCGCTCGCGCCGCTTAATGCGCTGAGGTTCGCGTGCCATGGTGTATTTCCTGACCTGTATCTGCGTGACGCCGGGCGGTCCCTCGGGACCAGCGCCGGCGGAGTAATCCGGGGTTGAGTCGGATTACTTCTTCTTGCCGGCGATCGGCTTAGCCTTGCCCTTGCGGGTGCGCGCATTGGTGTGCGTGCGCTGGCCGCGGACCGGCAGGCCCTTACGGTGACGAAGACCACGATAGCAGGCGAGATCCATCAGGCGCTTGATGTTCATCGACACCTGGCGACGCAGATCGCCTTCGACGGTGTAGTCGGCGTCGATCGCCTCACGGATGTGCAGCACTTCCTGGTCGGTCAGGTCCTGGACACGCGCGGTGTCGGCAATGCCGAGCTTCGCGACGATTTCCTTGGCCTTGGTCGAACCGATGCCGTGAATATAGGTCAGCGCGATCACCACGCGCTTGTTGGTCGGGATATTAACACCCGCGATACGTGCCATGAACTTGGTTCTCCTGCTCCACGAGGTCCGGCATGGCTGCACGGCCCTCATCTCCTAGCGATGATCCGAAACGCACGATAACGGCGAACGCAAAAGAGCGCCGCCGGGAACCGTCGTATCGGGGAGGTCGAATTAGGCGCGCGCTAATGAACTGTCAAGCCGCGGGTTCCGCCGCCCGCGTGGTGCGCCCCCGCGATGCGCGCCGTGCAACCGCGTCAGGGCCGGGGCTCGGCCACCCGTCGCAGCACGATCCAGCGCCGCAGCGCGACGACGAACCAGATCAGCTCGACCAGCCCGAACGGCCATGCCCCCTGCAGGAAGCCATAAGCCGATCCGAACAGGCACCCCACCGCGAAGCCGAACGTCCACCAGTGCGATCCCGATTCCCTGGCATAGCACAGCAGGGTGAAGGAGACTGCGGCAAGCCCGAAAAGCGAAAGTGCGTCCATCGCCAATCCCTTGGCGCGTCCGGCCGCACAAAGCCATCCCCGCTCGCAGTCAGACTGGCAGGACGATCCGCGCAACGAGGCCGGGCGCATTGTCCCCCAGTTCGAACCGCCCGTCATGCAGCCGCGCGACCGCCTCGACCAGCGCCATGCCCAGCCCCGCCCCCGGGGTCGTGCGTGCGCTGTCGAGCCGCCCGAACCGCTTGAGCGCCTGCGCGTGGTCCGCCACCGCGATTCCGGGCCCGCGATCCTCGACCTGGATCGCGACGCCGTCACCGCGCTCGAGCAGGCGAAGCGTCACCGTGCCGCCGCTGGCCCCGTGCCGCAGCGCGTTGTCGATCATGTTGGTGATCGCCTGGCTTAGCAGTTCGCGGTGCAACGCCATGGCCGGTGGCCGATCGTCGATCGCCACGTCGAAGCTCAGGCCGGCATCCTCGGCGACCGGGGCATAGAGCTCACCGATCTCCTCGAGCAGATTCGCAGGCGACACCTGGATGAACCGGTCGCGCGACACCGATCCCGACCGGCTGATCTCGATCACCATCGTCAACATCCGCATGACCAGGTCGGTCTCGGTCAGCAACCCGCCCAATGCCACTTCACGCGCGTCGGGGTCCGCGATCAGCACCGCCTGCTCGGTCTTGGTCCGCAACCGTGCCAGCGGCGAGCGCAGGTCGTGCGCCAGGCTGTCGGTCACGACGCGCAGCTCGGCCATCACCCCCTCAAGCTTGCTGAGCATGACGTTCAGCCGCGCGGCCAGCCGGTCGAACGCGTCACCGCCACCCGCGACCACGGCCACCCGGCGTGACAAGTCCCCCTCGCCCGCGGCCTCGACTACGCTCGCTATCCCGTCGAGACGCCGACCGACATAGCGCGCGAGAACGAGTCCTCCGACGATGCCGAGCGCGAGCGACAGCGTGATGGCGAAGGCCAGCGCGCGCTCCATCGCACGTTCCTCCGCCGCGATCAGGTCGAGGTTGCGGCCGGTCAGCAGCCATTGCCGGCCGATCGGATACAGCGCGTACCCCGTCTCGCGCGCGTTCCACAACGCGTCGTCGCCAAGCCGGGCGATCCTGAAGCGGGTCATCCGCAGCGGCACGGTCAGCCGCGCAGGCGCGACTCCCTGGACGGTTCGTCCGTCCGCGTCGACGAGCGCGAGTACCAGCGAGACGTCGCCGGGGCTGACCGCCTCGTCGATCGCCTGGCGCAGTTCGGGAATACCGCCGACCTGCCAGACGGTGCGCAGCGCATCAGACTGTTCGGTGGTCTCGCGCCGGATCGCATCGATCGCATCGGCGCTGGTCTGTTTCCAGACGAAGCCGATCAGCGCGAGATTGGACACCAGCGACAGCATGATCGCGAGCAGCGCGATCCGCGCGGTGACCGACAGGCGCATCGCGGTTCAGCCCTCCATGGCGAGCCGGTATCCTGCCCCGCGTACCGTATGGAGGATCGGCGTCGGAAACCCGTCCTCGAGCTTGCGCCGCAACCGCCCGATATGAACGTCGACGACGTTCGATCCTGGATCAAAGTGATAGTTCCAGATCTTTTCGAGCATCATCGTCCGCGTCACGACCTGCCCCGCATGCCGGGCGAGGAATTCGAGCAGGTTGAATTCACGCGCACCCAGCGGATGGTGTGCCCGCCGCGCGACACGACGCGCGAAAGCAGGTCGATCTCGAGATCGCCGACCGACAGCTTGGTTTTTTGCGGGTCGCTCGCCAGCCGGTCCGACCGGCGCACCAGCGCCTCGACACGCGCCGACAGTTCCGCGAACGAGAAGGGCTTGCACAGATAGTCGTCGGCCCCGGCCTTCAGCCCGTCGACGCGGTGGTCGACCGCCGCGAGCGCGGAGAGGATGAGAACCGGGGTGACGATGCCGGCCGCGCGGACCGCGCTGACCATGGCGAGGCCGTCGAGCCCCGGCAGCATCCGGTCGGCGATGATGAGGTCGAAGATCCCCTCGCTGGCAAGAAACAGTCCGTCACGCCCGTCGCCACAGGTCTCGACGGCGTAGCCCGCTTCGGTCAGTCCTTTTGCGAGATAGCTCGCGGTGGACACATCATCTTCGACTATCAGGATCTTGCGGTTCACGGCGTCATCGCTTTCCCCTGTCCCATAACGGAAAGGCCGGCGGAAATCACTTCCCGCCGGCCCCCACGGTACCCCCCGGGAGTGACGGGCACCGATCTCTGGAAACTCGCGCCGCTCTTTCGGGCGACACGTGTCTCTTAGGATCGGGCACTCGACAGGGGGATGACCCGAACATGACAAACCTGTCATGTTCGGGCCGGTGATCGTCCAATCAGCGGTCGTCGAGGATCGCTGCGATCGCGACGCCGACATGGCCGATGTCCGCCATCCCGTCGACGCGGCGTACAAGCCCGCGCGCATCGTAGATCGGCAGGATCGGCGCGGTCTTGGCGCGATATTCGGCCATCCGCGTCTTGACGGTTTCGGCATTGTCGTCGGGACGGCGCTTGAACTCGGTCGAGCCGCACACGTCGCAGACCCCGGCAACCGCCGGCTGCTTGAACCGATCGTGATAGCCGGCGCCGCAGTTGGCACAGGTATACCGGCCGACCACGCGGTCGATCAGTGCGGCTTCGTCGACACCGAGCTCGATCACGTAATCGAGCGTACGGCCCCGGGCTGCAAGCAGCCCGTCGAGCGCCTCGGCCTGGGCCGCGGTGCGCGGATAGCCGTCGAAGATCACGCCGTTTGCGGTATCGGGCTGGTCGAGCCGCTCACCGATGATGCCCGACACGATGTCGTCGCTGACCAGGCCCCCGGCGGCCATCACGGCTTTCGCCTGAAGGCCGACGGGCGATTCCGCTGCGACCGCAGCGCGCAGCATGTCGCCGGTGGACAGTTGGACCATGCCGCGTTCGGCCACGAGCGTCGCGGCCTGCGTGCCCTTGCCCGCGCCTGGCGGGCCAAGAAGGATGATATTCACGAAACGCACTCCCCTCGTTCGTGCAGGATTATAAACCGGTAACCCCGCAACTTAGCGAAGTCGACCGCCCTTCAGCTTCGCCTTCTTGATCAGGTCGCCATATTGATGCGCGAGCAGATGGCTCTGGATCTGTGTCACCGTATCCATCGTCACGTTGACGACGATCAGCAGGCTGGTGCCGCCGAGATAGAAGGGGATCGACAGCGCCGTGACCAGATATTCGGGCAGCAGGCAGATGATCGTCAGATAGGCGGCACCGATGACGGTGATGCGCGTCAGTACGTAATCGAAATAGTTCTCGGTGTTCTTGCCCGGACGGATGCCGGGGATGAACCCGCCATGCCGCTTCAGATTGTCCGCCGTCTCTTCGGGATTGAAGACGATCGCGGTGTAGAAGAACGAGAAGAAGATGATGCCGGCACCGTAGAGCAGCATGTACACGGGGCTGCCGTGCTGCAGATACTGGTTGAGGGTGATGATGAAATCGCCCCACTGCGACTCACCCGCGACGCGCTGTCCGGCGAACTGCGAGATCGTCAGCGGCATCAGCAGCAGCGACGAGGCGAAGATCGGCGGGATGACGCCCGCGGTGTTGATCTTCAGCGGCAGATGGCTGCGATCGGCCTGCATCCCGCGCTGCGTCTGGCGCTTGGGATACTGGATCAGGATGCGACGCTGCGCGCGCTCCATGAAGCAGATGAACAGGACGAGGAGGACGACCGCGACGATGATGCCGATCAGCTTGATCGGGTCGAGGCTGCCCGAACGGCCGCCCTCGAGCAAGTTCACCAGGGTCGTCGGCAGATGCGCGACGATGCCCGCCATGATGATCAGCGAGACGCCGTTGCCGATGCCGCGGCTGGTGATCTGCTCACCGAGCCACATCAGGAACATCGTGCCGCCGATCAGCGAGATGACCGCCGCGATGCGGAAGGTCATGCCCGGCTCGATCACCGCGGCGATGCCCTGGTTCGCGCCGAGCGTCTCGAGCCCGACGGCGATGAAATAGCCCTGCACCGCGGTCAGGCCGACCGTGCCGTAGCGGGTATACTGGTTCAGCCGCTTGCGGCCTGATTCGCCGTCCTTCTTGATCGCGGCAAGCGTGGGGCTCAGCGAGGTCGCGAGCTGCACCACGATCGAGGCGGTGATGTAGGGCATCACGCCGAGCGCGATCAGCGACATGCGGCTGAGCGAGCCACCCGAGAAGGTGTTGAAGAAGTCGAGCACGCCGCCCTGTGTCTGCTGCGACAACAGGCCCAGCGCGGTCGGGTCGACACCCGGCAACGGAACATAGCTGAGCAGGCGGAAGACGATCAGGGCGCCGATCGTGAACCACAACCGCTTCTTGAGATCGGTCGCCTTGGCGAATTTGGACAGGCTGACGCTTTGCGCCATCTGGTCGGCTGCGGATGCCATACGTGTGATCGTCCTGGAAACAAAGAAGGCGGGAAGCGTTGTGACCGCCCCCGCCGCTCATATAGGCGCAGGAGCGCGCTTGTCTAATGCCTAGGTGCGTTATGCGAGCCCGAGGGGCGCTCGGTCGCCCCCTGCCCCGTTCGTCCTGCGCGAAGTCGAAGGACGTTGCCCCAGGTGACGTACCCTTCGACTACGCTCAGGGCGAACGGAGGAAGGGTGGTCCTGAAAAACGGGCGGGTCGAAAGCGGGCGACAGGAAGCCGCCAGGTCAGGCATATAAAAAAAAGGGGCCGGCGCTCTCGCACCCGCCCCCTTTCTCGTTCGGCTCAGGCCTTGAACGACGCCTTGTGCGCCGCACGCTCCTTGTACTTCACGCCCTTCTTGGCGGCAGCCTTCTCGGCTGCGGGGACGAAGTGGATCACCTCGACCTTGCCGCCGATCTTCTCGACCGCCTCGATCGCGCCCTTCGACGCGCCGTCGACGGTGAACGAGAGGACCGTGGTCAGCTCGCCCTTGGCGAGGAGGCGGACGCCGTCCTTGCCACCGCGTGCGAGGCCAGCGGCCTTGAGCGCGTTGTGGTCGAGCGTGGCGTTCGCCTCGATCTTGCCGGCATCAACCGCGAGCTGGATCGCGCCGAGGTTGACCTCTGCGAAGTCCTTGCGGAAGATGTTGTTGAAGCCGCGCTTAGGCAGACGCATGTGGAGCGGCATCTGGCCGCCTTCGAAGCCGGCGATGGACACGCCCTCACGGCTCTTCTGGCCCTTCTGGCCGCGGCCGCCGGTCTTGCCCTTGCCCGAGCCGATGCCGCGTCCGACGCGCATCTTGGACTTACGGGCACCTTCGTTATCGCGGAGTTCGTTGAGCTTCATGGTAATGCACTCGCTTTCGCTTGTTACGCGCTGGTTGAAAAACCGGGTTGGATTCTGGAATAAGAAAGGGGGCCGTTAGCCCCCTTTCCCGTATTTGTCACGTGGGTCGTGAAGGCTCAGCCTTCGACCGACACCATGTGCTGCACCTTGCGGATCATGCCGCGGACCTCTGGGCTGTCTTCCAGCTCGCGGGTCTTGTGCATCTTGTTCAGACCGAGACCGACCAGCGTTGCGCGCTGGTCCTTCTCGCGGCGGATCGGCGACCCGGTCTGCGTGATCTTGATGGTAGCCATGATCGCTTACTCCGTGATCGCAGCTGCATCGGCCTCGGCGGTCTTCGAACCACCATGGCCGAGCAGGTCGGCGATCTTCTTGCCGCGACGCTGTGCGACGGCCTTGGGCGAGGTCTGCTCGCCAAGGGCTTCGAACGTTGCGCGGATCATGTTGTAGGGGTTCGACGTGCCGACCGACTTGGTCACGACGTCTGCGACACCCAGCGACTCGAAGACGGCGCGCATCGGGCCACCGGCGATGATGCCCGTACCCTGAGGCGCCGACCGCAGCGTGACCTTGCCGGCACCGAAGTGACCGTTGCCGTCATGATGCAGCGTGCGACCGTCCTTGAGCGGAACGCGAACCATCTTCTTCTTGGCAGCTGCGTCGCCTTCGAAATGGCTTCCGGCACTTCGCGTGCCTTGCCATGACCGAAGCCTGCACGGCCCTTGCCGTCGCCGACTACGACGAGTGCTGCAAAGCCGAAGCGCTTGCCGCCCTTGACCGTCTTCGAGACGCGGTTGATGTGCACCAGCTTCTCGATCAGCTCTTCGCCGCCATCGTCCGAACCCGGACGACCGCCACGATTGTCACGACCGCCACGACCGCCATCGCGACCACCACGGTTGCCACCGGGGCCGCCGCCACGGTTGCCGCCGGGGCCACCACGACCGCCACCGCCGCCGCCACCCGGACGACCACGGCCACCGCCGCTGTTGCCCTGGTATCCGGTGCTCTGGGGCACGTTCTGAGCCGTGACGTCCTGTGCGGTCGTCTCGGGTGCGATTACCGCTGGCGTGTTGTTTTCGTCAGCCATGTCTTAGAACTCCAATCCGGCTTCGCGCGCGGCATCGGCAAGAGCCTTCACGCGACCGTGGTAGAGGAAGCCGCCGCGATCGAACACGACCTGGGTCACGCCCGCTGCTTGGCAGCCTCGGCGACGCGCTTGCCGACCGAAGTCGCCGCGTCGATGTTGGCGCCGGACGTGCCGCGCACGTCCTTCTCCAGCGTCGAGGCCGAAGCGACCGTCGTGCCGGCGGCATCGTCGATCACCTGGGCATAGATGTGCTTGCCCGAGCGATGCACGGACAGGCGAGGACGGGTGCCCGCGCGTGCGCGCAGCGCGGTACGGTTGCGGCGACGCCGCTTGGCGAAAAGAGAAAGTCCCTTGGTCATTACTTCTTCTTCCCTTCCTTGCGGAAGATGAACTCGCCGTCGTACTTGATGCCCTTGCCCTTGTACGGCTCGGGCTTGCGCCACTGACGAATCTCCGCGGCCAGCTGGCCAACCATCTGCTTGTCCGAACCCGAGATCTCGATCGTCGTGTTGTCCGGCGTCTTCACCTCGATGCCCTCGGGCACGTCGATGTTGACGTCATGGCTGTAGCCGAGCTGCAGCTTGAGGTTGCGACCCTGGGCTGCGGCACGATAGCCGACGCCGCTGATCAGCAGCTTCTTGGTGAAGCCTTCCGACACGCCGGTGACCAGGTTCTGCACCATGGTCCGCTGCATGCCCCAGAACGCGCGAGCGCGCTTGGTGTCGTTGGCCGGCTGCACCGAAATGCCGCCGTCTTCGATCGTGTAGCTGATCTCGTCGCGCAGCGGCATCTTCAGGGTCCCCTTGGGGCCCTTCATCGTCAGCTGCTTGCCCTCGATCGTCGGCGTGATGCCCGCCGGTACGGTGACCGGCTTCTTACCAATACGGCTCATCAGAACACCTCCGCGAGGACTTCGCCGCCGACGTTCTGCTCACGTGCTTCGGAATCCGAAAGCACGCCGCGGGGCGTCGAGACGATGGTGATGCCGAGGCCGTTGCGGACGCGGGGAAGTTCCTGCGAACCGGAATAGACGCGACGGCCGGGCTTCGAGACGCGCGCGACATGCTTGATCGCAGGTTGGCCCTCGAAATACTTCAGCTCGATGCGAAGGCCGGCCGCGGGGCCCATCTGCTCTTCGCTATAGCCACGGATATAACCTTCACGCTGCAGAACGTCGAGCACGCGGACGCGCAGCTTCGACGCCGGAGTCAGGACGGAGTCCTTCTTCGCGCGCTGGCCATTACGGATACGGGTGAGCAAATCACCCAGGGGATCGGTCACTGCCATGATGTAGTCCTTACCAGCTCGACTTCGTGACGCCGGGGATCAGGCCCTTGTTGGCCAGATCGCGCAGCTGAATACGGCAGAGCCGGAACTTGCGGTAATAAGCGCGCGGGCGACCGGTCAGCTCGCACCGGTTACGGATGCGGGTCGGGTTCGCGTTGCGCGGGATTGCCGCCATCTTGAGGCGAGCGATCAGACGCTCACCATCGTCGAGCGTCTTGTCCGCTGCGATTGCCTTCAGTGCCGCGTACTTCGGGGCATACTGCTTGACCATGCGCTTGCGGCGCTCGTTCTTGTTGACTGAACTCAGTTTCGCCATCGACTTAAGTTCTTTCTTTCCTGAAGCGCCGCCCGTGACACGAGGTCAGGGGCGGCGGTTGGTAGTTAAGCTGCCTTCTTCTCGTCGGCAGCGTCGTCTTCGATCGGGAACGGGAAGCCGAAGAGACGGAGAAGCTCGCGAGCCTCGTCGTCGGTCTTGGCGGTCGTCGTCACGATCACATCCATGCCGCGGACCTTGTCGACCCGGTCATAGCTGATTTCTGGGAACACGATCTGCTCCTTGATACCGCAGGCATAGTTGCCACGGCCATCGAAGCTCTTCGGGTTGAGACCGCGGAAATCGCGGACGCGGGGAAGAGCGATCGTGATGAAACGGTCAAGAAACTCGTACATGCGCTCGCGGCGAAGGGTAACCTTCACGCCGATCGGCATGCCCTCACGCAGCTTGAACTGCGCGATCGACTTCTTGGCCTTGGTCACAACGGGCTTCTGGCCGGCGATCAGCTCCATTTCCTGAGCTGCCTGGTCGACCTTCTTCTTGTCCTGCGTCGCCTCGCCGACACCCATGTTCAGCACGATCTTGTCGATCCGGGGGATCTCCATGACGTTCTTGTAGCCGAACTTTTCCGTCATCGCCTTGATGATCGTCTCATCATACATCTTCCGCATGCGCGGCGTGTAGGCGGCCTCGGCGCCAGCGGCGGTGTTCTGATCAACCATTGATCTTCTCCCCGGTCTTGACGGCGACACGGACCTTCTTGCCATCCTGCTCCTCGAAGCGGACGCGGGTCGGCTTGCCGTCTGCGGTCACGTGCGCGACCTTCGAGACGTGCATCGGCGCTTCCTTGCGGACCAGGCCACCCTGCGGGTCACCCTGGGTCGGCTTGGTGTGGCGCACGGCGATGTTCACGCCCGAGACGACGACCTTGTCGGTCTTCGGCATCGACATCGTGACTTCGCCGGTCTTGCCCTTGTCCTTGCCGGACAGGATGATGACCTTGTCACCCTTCTTGATACGCTGGCTCGCCATTACAGCACCTCCGGCGCAAGGCTGATGATCTTCATGTGCTTCTTGCCACGCAGCTCGCGAACGACTGGGCCGAAGATACGGGTGCCGATCGGCTCCTCGTTCTTGTTGACCAGCACCGCGGCGTTGCCGTCGAAGCGGATGACCGTACCGTCTGCACGGCGGATATCCTTGGCGGTACGCACGATCACCGCGCGGTGAACGTCGCCCTTCTTCACACGGCCCCGTGGCTGCGCTTCCTTGATGCTGACGACGATGATGTCGCCAACGCCTGCAACACGACGCTTGGAACCCCCAAGCACCTTGATGCACTGCACCCGCTTCGCGCCGCTGTTGTCAGCGACGTCGAGATTGGACTGCATCTGGATCATGGATCCGTATCCCTTCTCTGTCTCTGGGGTCGATACCGACCGAACCCCGCCTAAAAAATCACCCCGCCGCGGACGAATCCGCAGCGGGGAGGAGCGGCCGCTTAGCCGTTCCCGTTTACGAAAACAAGAGCGCAGGGAGTTGCCCCCCTGCCCTCATGTTTGATTCAGCCCTCGGCCGAAGCCCGCTCCGGCGTCGCGTGGGTGTTGACCCGCTCGATCACCTTCCAGGTCTTCAGCTTGGAGATCGGTGCGGTCTCTTCGATCCGCACGGTCTCGCCCTGCTTGAACTCGTTGCTCTCGTCATGAGCATGATACTTCTTCGAGCGACGGATGATCTTCCCGTAGAGCGGGTGCTTCACCTTACGCTCGACGTCACGACCACCGTCTTGTCGCCCTTGTCGGACACGACCAGACCGGTCAGCACGCGCTTCGGCATGATGTGTTCCTTACTTCGCGGCGTCAGCGCTGGTGCGCTGAGCCTGCAGGGTCTTGATGCGAGCGATGTCGCGGCGGACCTCACGAACGCGGCTCGGCTTTTCGAGCTGGTTCGTGGCGGCCTGGAAGCGCAGGTTGAACTGCTCGCGCTTCAGTTCACCAAGCGACTCCGACAGCTGGTCGTCGCTCTTGGCCTTCATGTCGTCGATACGAGCCATGATCTTACTCGCCTCCCAGATGCGAGGTGTCGCCCAGGCGGGCAACGACCTTTACCTTGATCGGCAGCTTCATGGCCGCCCGCTCGAATGCCTCGGCGGCGATCTTGCCGTCGACGCCGTCGAGCTCGAACAGGATCCGACCCGGCTTGACGCGAGCGGCCCAATATTCCGGCGCGCCCTTGCCCTTACCCATGCGGACTTCGGCTGGCTTTCCCGAGACCGGAAGGTCTGGGAAAATGCGGATCCACAAACGCCCCTGGCGCTTCATGTGACGCGTGATCGCGCGGCGGGCCGCCTCGATCTGGCGTGCGGTGATCCGGTCGGGCTCCATGGCCTTCAGGCCGTAGGAGCCGAAATTGAGCGAGAAGCCACTCTTGGCGTCGCCCGAAATCTTGCCCTTGAAGGCCTTCCGGAACTTGGTCTTTTTTGGTTGCAGCATGTCTGTTCCTGCCCCTTAGCGACGATCGTCGCGCTGCGGCCGCACGCCGGAGGTCTGAGCCTCCATCATGATGCGGTCGTACGACGTCGGATCGTTGCCGAGAATCTCGCCCTTGAAGACCCAGACCTTCACGCCGCAAACGCCGTAAGACGTGTGCGCCGTAGCCTCGGCATAATCGATGTTCGCGCGCAGCGTGTGCAACGGAACCCGACCCTCACGATAGCTCTCCGACCGTGCGATCTCGGCGCCGCCAAGACGGCCGCCGCAGTTCACGCGGATGCCTTCGGCACCGAGACGCATCGCCGACTGAACCGCACGCTTCATGGCGCGACGGAAGGCGATACGACGCTCGAGCTGATCGGCGATGCCCTGTGCAACGAGACGCGCATCGACTTCCGGCTTGCGGATCTCGACGATGTTCAGCGACACGGTCGACGACGTCATCTTGCCGATCGTCGAACGCAGCTTCTCGATGTCCGCACCCTTCTTGCCGATGATCACGCCGGGGCGTGCAGCGAAGATGGAGATGCGGGCCAGCTTGGCCGGACGCTCGATCACAACCTTGGAGATCGCAGCCTGCGGCAGCGTCTTCATGATATATGCGCGGATCTTGAGATCCTCGAGCAGGAGCCGACCATAGTCGGCGCCTTCGGCGTACCAGCGGCTATCCCAGGTACGGTTGATCTGCAGACGCAGACCGATGGGGTTGCTCTTCTGACCCATTATGCTTCTTCCTGCTCGCGCACGACGATGCGCAGACGGCTGAATGGCTTGAGGATGCGGGTCGACTTGCCGCGGCCGCGGGTCGCGAAGCGCTTCATCGTGATCGACTTGCCAACCGATGCCTCGGCGACGACCAGCGAGTCGACGTCGAGGTTGTGGTTGTTCTCCGCATTGGCGATGGCCGAGGCCAACACCTTGCGGGCTTCGATCGCCATGCCCTTGGTCGAGAAGGCGAGGATGTTCATCGCATCGCCGACCTTCTTGCCACGGATGAGCGCAGCGACGAGGCCGAGCTTCTGTGCGGAACCGCGGATCTGCGTACCGACCGAAAGCGCCTCGTTGTCCGCGACCTTGCGCGGGCTGACTTGCTTAGACATCAGCGCTTGCCCTTCTTGTCGGCGGAGTGGCCGGGGAAGTAGCGCGTGGGCGCGAACTCGCCCAGCTTCATCCCGACCATGTCCTCGTTGACCGAGACCGGCACGAACTTGCGGCCGTTATAGACGTTGAACGTGAGGCCCACGAACGACGGCAGGATCGTCGAGCGACGCGACCAGGTCTTGATCGGCGAACGCGCGTTGGTGTCCTGGGCGGTTTCTGCCTTCTTGAGCAGATGAAGGTCCACGAACGGACCCTTCCAGACTGAACGAGCCATGTTAGCCCTTCCTCTTCGTCGAATGACGCGACCGGATGATCATCTTGTCGGTCGATTTGTTGTGACGCGTGCGCGCACCCTTCGTCGGCTTGCCCCACGGCGTGACCGGATGACGGCCACCCGAGGTGCGGCCTTCACCACCGCCGTGCGGATGGTCGACCGGGTTCTTGGCGACGCCGCGCGTCAGCGGACGAATACCAAGCCAGCGCGAACGCCCTGCCTTGCCCAGGTTCTGGTTCTGATTGTCGGGGTTCGAAACCGCGCCAACCGTCGCCATGCAATCGCTGCGGATGTAGCGCTGCTCGCCCGAGTTCAGGCGGACCATCACCATGCCCTTGTCGCGACCGACGACCTGCACATACGTGCCGGCCGAACGGGCGATCTGGCCACCCTTCATCGGCTTCATCTCCACGTTGTGGACGATGGTGCCGACCGGCATCTGACCGAGTTCCATGGCATTGCCTGGCTTCACGTCGGTCTTCTTGGCCGCGAGGACCTTGTCGCCAACGGCCAGACGCTGCGGCGCCAGGATGTAGGCGAGCTCTTCGTCCGGGTACTTGACCAGGGCGATGAACGCGGTGCGGTTGGGATCATACTCGATCCGCTCGACAGTGCCTTCGACGTCCCACTTGCGACGCTTGAAGTCGATGTAGCGGTACTTCTGCTTGTGACCGCCGGCGATGCCGCGCGAGGTTACATGACCCTTGTTGTTACGACCGCCGGTCTTGTGCTTGCCTTCGGTCAGCGCCTTGACGGGCTTGCCCTTCCAGAGCGACGACTTGTCGACCAGGATGAGACCGCGGCGTGCCGGCGATGTCGGATTATAATGCTTGAGTGCCATGGCCTCAGATCCCCGTCGTCACGTCGATGGACTGACCGTCCTTCAACGTCACGATTGCCTTTTTCATGTCGGAGCGCGAGTAGTTCGTGCCCTTCCACTTCTTGGTCTTGCCCTTCTGGACGAGCGTGTTCACGCCGACGACGTTCACGTCGAACAGCGCCTCTACGGCCGCCTTGATCTCGGGCTTCGTGGCGTCGTTGGACACCTTGAACACCACCGCGTTGTGCTCCGACAGAGTCGTCGTCTTCTCGGTGATGTGCGGGGCCAGGATAACGTCGTAATGACGATTATCGATGCCCGCCTTCTGCTTCTTAGCCATGGAAGCGCGCCTCCAGCTTTTCGACAGCGGCGCGCGTCAGCACCAGCGTGTCATGCTTCAGGATGTCGTAAACGTTGGCGCCGGCTGCCGGCATCACGTTCACTTCGTACAGGTTGCCCGCAGCGAATGCGAAGCTGGTGTCGACCATGTCGCCGTCGATGACGAGCGGACGCTTGCCGAAGCCGAGCTTGGCGAGATCGCCCTGCAGCGTCTTGGTCTTGCCACCCTCGACAGCCAGGCTGTCCATGATGACCAGCGAACCCGCCTTAGCGTGGCTGCTGAGCGCCATGCGCAGACCGAGCGCGCGAACCTTCTTGTTCAGCGACGGGTTGAAGTCACGGACGCGAGCGCCGTGAGCCTTACCACCACCGATGAACACGGGTGCGCGGCGATCGCCGTGACGTGCGGTACCGCCGCCCTTCTGGCGACCGAACTTCTTGCCGGTGCGAGCGACGTCTGCACGCTCACGGGTGCCACGAGCCGTCTCGCGACGCTTCTCGAGCTGCCAGGTGACCACACGGTGCAGGATGTCGGCGCGCGGATCGAGACCGAAGATCTCGTCGTTGAGCTCGATGTCCGCGCCCTCGGTGCCGGCGAAAGATGAAAGCTTGATCTTCACGCTCAGCCCTCCTGGCCGTCGGCTGCAGGTGCGTCGGTCGTTTCGGCCGGCGTGTCTGCTGCGGTGTTGCTGTTGGCGGTCCTGAGACCGGCGGGGAACGGTGCGTCGGCGTGGCGCGCGACCTTGACCGAGTCCTTGACGAAGAGCCAGCCGCCCTTGGAGCCAGGAACCGAACCCTTGACGAACAGGAGACCACGCTCGACGTCCGTCGATACGATCTCGAGGTTCTGCTGGGTGCGATACTTGTCGCCCATGTGGCCGGCCATCTTCTTGTTCTTGAAGACCTTGCCCGGATCCTGGCGCTGACCGGTCGAACCGAGCGAACGGTGCGAGACCGACACGCCGTGGGTTGCCCGCAGACCGCCGAAGCCCCAACGCTTCATGCCGCCCTGGAAGCCCTTACCCTGGGTCTTGCCCTGGATATCGACGATCTGGCCTGCGACATAATGGTCGGCCGAGATCTCGGCGCCAACGTCGAGCAGGCCGTCTGCGTTCACACGGAACTCATGGACGACAGCCTTGGGCTCCACTTCGGCCTTGCCGAAATGGCCGCGCTGCGGCTTTGCGACATTCTTCGACTTGGCAACGCCTGCACCAAGCTGGACGGCGGTGTAGCCGTCACGATCCATTTCGCGAACGGAAATGACCTGATTGCCTTCAAGTGCCAGAACGGTGACCGGCACATGCCGACCATCTTCCTGGAACAGGCGGGTCATCCCCATCTTCTTCGCGATCACGCCAGTACGCATGATCTTGTCCCTTCCTAGACAGAGGCCCCGTCGGACTATTCCTCGGGGGCTTGCGGACCATGTCCGGAGCAAGCTCCATGATGCATCCACCTGACCCCATCCCCGGCAAAAGCCCTGAATGGAGTCGGATCAACCCGGTAAATACGAAACGCGCCCCGTCCCGGGCTGGTGTTCCTGCGAAAGCAGGAACGTGACGGGGGACGCTGCCCCGTCAGTTTGCACCGACGGCGGTATCCCAATGTCGAACGGCGCGGGACCGTTACCGGTCGACCGCGCCGCGCTCGCCCTTAGGCGAGCTTGATCTCGACGTCAACGCCAGCGGCGAGGTCCAGCTTCATCAGCGCATCGACCGTCTGCGGCGTCGGCTGGACGATATCCAGCATACGCTTGTACGTGCGCACCTCGAACTGCTCGCGCGACTTCTTGTCGATGTGCGGGCCGCGGTTCACGGTGAATTTTTCGATGCGCGTCGGAAGGGGAATCGGACCGCGGATGAGCGCGCCGGTGCGGCGTGCGGTGTCGGCGATGTCGCCAGTGGCCTGATCGAGCACACGGTGATCGAACGCCTTCAGACGAATGCGGATATTGCTGTCCATAGTCCCTACCGATGCGAAAGAGCGGGCCCGTTTCCGGGCTCTTGCTGGTTGATGTTTAAACCGAAGGCGGGCCATTACGGGAGAGTCGGGTGAAATGCAACCGGGGGGGCCTCGGTTTTTCCGCAGCATGCTGCCGTCTCTGATGGCAGTCGCAGCGCATTTCGCATCAGGCTAAACACCTAAGGCGACACCTTAGAACGATCCAACGGCATCGATCGGAACACGGTCAGATCGGCTACGGCAACGTCTTTTGAGAATTCCAAGTGCCACGCCCCGAAGTAGACCTTCACGGCGCCACCATAAAGAATCAATAGAGAAGCCCCCTTCTCAACTCCCTCCGCAACCAAATCGATGATGCTTTCCAGCAAAACATCGAGCATGACCGCGTAGGGCGTCACCTTGTCATGCTCTTCTCTCGTCAGCTCGTGTGTCATACGAGCACCGTCCGTTGCAATCGGTGTCGGCATTAATTGATAGAGTGCCTCATGCCGACTTTTTATATTCCTGCATAGCAAAGCGGATTGAGTCATAGCGCGCGATCGCATCTTGAAGCTCCATCAACAATTCTGGCGCTCTCGCTTTCAGCAAAAGGCCGACCTCTTCCTGGTTCAAATCGGCGGTGGGCTTGCTCGGTATTCCGAGTGGACGCACGCGTGCAAATTTCCGCCCCTGAAACCTGACGTCGACATCAGCCTCCAGGCTCTCCTTCAGATGTTTTGCGATAGTCGCGGTATCGTTGAAAGTTTGAAGAGCGTTCCAACCGACCGATTCTGCAACGCGCTTTTCTCGATCGTTAAGGTCTGCGACCCGCTGCCGGTGAACGACCCAGTAGCCCATAAGGGCAGTAACGACCGCCCCGAGAGACATGGTGCCCGCGAACCAATCGGCCCAGCTGCCTGCATCAAGCGATAGCCCTAGCGCCGTGTAGTCATGCTCCATAGGCAGGGCCCCCAGTCTGCGAATATCGTTCCGCATCTATGTCACAAGCAGCAACAATCCTAGAAATGAACTGACGACCTGGTTTGGACATCGCACTGTTCGGCCTTGGTCAAGGGATAACTGCCGGGCTCGTCGTCCGCCTAGTGGCAGATCTCGCAACAACGTGCGCAAGCATGAGGCAAATATTGCAGCTAGCCGGATTTCCAACTTTAGCACGTCCAAACACGAAAAAAGCCCGGCCTCTCTCGCGAGAAGCCGGGCTCTTTTCGATCATCTCCCGAAGGAGCGGATGCTTACTTGTCGATCTGGCTGACGACGCCTGCACCGACGGTACGGCCGCCTTCGCGGATCGTGAAGCGCTGGCCCACGTCCATGGCGATCGGTGCGATCAGCTTGATGCCGAGCGACACGTTGTCGCCTGGCATGACCATCTCGGTGCCCTCAGGCAGCTCGACGGTGCCGGTCACGTCCGTCGTACGGAAGTAGAACTGCGGGCGGTAGTTGGCGAAGAACGGCGTGTGACGGCCACCCTCTTCCTTCGACAGCACGTACACTTCCGAATTGAAGTCGGTGTGCGGCTTGATCGTGCCCGGCTTGCAGAGCACCTGGCCACGCTCGACTTCGTCGCGAGCGACGCCGCGGATCAGCGCGCCGACGTTATCGCCAGCCTGGCCCTGGTCGAGCAGCTTGCGGAACATCTCGACGCCCGTGACCGTGGTCTTGCGAACGGTCGGGTGGATACCGACGATCTCGACTTCCTCGCCAACCTTGACGATGCCGGTCTCGACGCGGCCGGTGACGACCGTACCACGACCCGAGATCGAGAACACGTCCTCGATCGGCATCATGAACGGCTTGTCGAGCGGACGCTCGGGCTGCGGGATGTAGTCGTCGACGGCCTGCATCAGCTCGGTGACGGCGTCGGCGCCGAGCTTCTGGTTCGAACCCGACAGCGCGCAGGTTGCCGAACCCTTGATGACGGGGATGTCGTCGCCCGGGAAGTCGTACGAGCTGAGCAGCTCGCGGATTTCCATCTCGACCAGCTCGAGGATTTCCTCGTCGTCGACCAGGTCAACCTTGTTCATGAACACGACCATTGCGGGCACGCCGACCTGGCGTGCGAGCAGGATGTGCTCACGGGTCTGCGGCATCGGGCCATCGGTCGCCGAAACGACGAGGATCGCGCCGTCCATCTGGGCTGCGCCGGTGATCATGTTCTTCACATAATCGGCGTGGCCCGGGCAATCGACGTGCGCGTAGTGACGGTTGGCCGTCTCGTACTCGACGTGTGCGGTCGAGATCGTGATGCCGCGCTCGCGCTCCTCGGGTGCCTTGTCGATGTTTGCGAAGTCGACAGCGGTACCGCCGGTCGTCTCTGCCAGAACCTTCGTGATCGCAGCGGTGAGCGACGTCTTGCCATGATCGACGTGACCGATGGTGCCGATGTTGAGATGCGGCTTGTTCCGCTCAAATTTTGCCTTGGCCATTGTTTCCTACCTTCTGATTCGTATTCCGGTGCCACACCGGGAACCGCGCGAACGCGGCCCCATAGCGGCTGTTAAAGCCTGACGCTAGCCCTACCTCCTTAAAGGGTTAGGCCAGTTTCGCCTTCACCTCGTCAGCGACGTTCTGCGGCACTTCATCATAATGCGAGAACTGCATCGAGTATTGCGCGCGGCCCTGCGTGAACGAGCGGAGCGAGTTCACATAGCCGAACATGTTGGCCAGCGGCACCATCGCCTCGACCGTCTGCGCGTTGCCGCGGCTGTCGGTGCCCTGGATCTGGCCACGACGGCTGTTCATGTCGCCGATGACGTCGCCCAGATAGTCCTCCGGGGTGACGACCTCAACCTTCATGACCGGCTCGAGCAGCGTGATGCCCGACTTCTGCGCCACTTCGCGCATTGCGCCACGTGCACAGATTTCGAACGCCAGAGCCGACGAGTCGACGTCGTGATACGCGCCGTCATACAGCACGATCTCGAAATCGATGATCGGGAAGCCGACCAGCGAACCCGAAGCAGCGGTCTCGCGGAAGCCCTTCTCGATCGCGGGCAGATATTCCTTCGGAATGTTGCCGCCCTTGATCTCGTCCTTGAACGTGATGCCCGAACCGCGCTCGCCCGGCGTGACCTTGACCTTCACGCGACCGAACTGGCCGGTGCCGCCCGACTGCTTCTTGTGCGTGTAGTCGACGTCGACCGGCTTCTTCAGATATTCGCGATACGCGACCTGAGGAGCGCCGACATTGGCCTCGACCTTGAACTCGCGCTTCATGCGGTCGACCAGGATCTCGAGATGGAGCTCGCCCATGCCCTTGATGATGGTCTGGCCCGACTCGGGGTCCGACGACACGCGGAACGAGGGATCCTCGCGTGCGAGACGATTGAGCGCGACGCCCATCTTCTCCTGGTCGGCCTTGGTCTTCGGCTCCACCGACAGCTCGATCACGGGCTCGGGGAATTCCATCCGCTCGAGGATGATCGGTGCGTTCATCGCGCAAAGCGTGTCGCCCGTCGTGGTGTCCTTGAGGCCTGCGAGAGCGACGATGTCGCCCGCGAACGCTTCCTGGATGTCCTCACGGCTGTTCGCATGCATGAGCAGCATGCGGCCGACCTTTTCCTTCTTGTCCTTGACCGAGTTGGTGACCTGCGATGCGGTCTCCAGCTTGCCCGAATAGATGCGGGCGAAGGTCAGCGTGCCGACGAACGGATCGTTCATGATCTTGAACGCCAGTGCCGAGAACGGAACCTCGTCCGACGAAGGACGCTCGTCCGGCGTCACGCCGTCGAGCTTCAGACCCTGAATCGCGGGAACGTCGAGCGGCGACGGCAGATAGTCGACCACGGCGTCGAGCAGGGGCTGGACGCCCTTGTTCTTGAACGCCGAACCGCAGACCACGGGGACGAACGCCATGCTGAGCGTACCCTTGCGGATCAGCTTCTTGAGGTCGGCGACGCTGGGCTCGTTACCCTCAAGATAGGCTTCCATCAGAGCATCGTCCTGCTCGACAGCCATCTCGATCAGGTCGCTGCGATACTTCGCGGCCTTGTCGGCCATGTCCGCCGGGATGTCCTGATATTCGAACTTCGCGCCCAGGCTCTCTTCGAGCCAGATGATCGCGCGGTTCTCGACGAGGTCGACCAGGCCCTTGAAGCCGCCTTCCATGCCGATCGGCAGGTACAGGACCGCCGGGCGCGCACCGAGACGCTCGATGATCGAGTCGACGCAGAAGTAGAAGTCGGCACCGGTGCGGTCGAGCTTGTTGACGAAGCACATGCGCGGCACGCCGTACTTGTCAGCCTGACGCCACACGGTCTCGGACTGCGGCTCGACACCGGCAACGCCGTCGAAGCACGCGACCGCGCCGTCGAGGACGCGCAGCGAACGCTCGACTTCGATCGTGAAATCGACGTGGCCCGGGGTGTCGATGATGTTGATAAGGTGCTCTTCACCCTTACCTTCTTCGGCGCGCCACTTGCAGGTGGTTGCAGCCGACGTGATCGTGATCCCGCGCTCCTGCTCCTGCTCCATCCAGTCCATCGTCGCGGTGCCTTCATGCACTTCGCCGATCTTGTAGGACTTGCCGGTGTAATAGAGGATGCGCTCGGTCGTCGTCGTCTTGCCGGCGTCGATGTGCGCCATGATGCCGATGTTGCGGTAACGGTCGAGCGGATGGCTGCGGGCCATGATCGTGCTTCCTTAAGGATATGGGGAGCCGAACGTGCCGGCTCCCCAATATATAGGTGTTTGCGTTACGGGCGAAAGACCGCCCGTGACACGGTTACCAATGCTAGGCTTCGAAGCCCGCTGTTACCAGCGGTAGTGCGAGAATGCACGGTTGGCTTCTGCCATCCGGTGCGTGTCTTCGCGCTTCTTGACCGCGTTGCCGCGGTTGTTGGCCGCGTCCATCAGCTCGCCCGACAGCCGTGCGGCCATCGTGTTCTCGCTGCGCGAACGTGCCGCACCGATCAGCCAGCGGATTGCCAGCGCCTGTGCACGCTCGGGACGCACTTCGACGGGAACCTGGTAGGTTGCACCACCGACGCGACGCGAACGGACTTCGATGCCCGGCTTCACGTTGTTGAGCGCATCGTGAAAAACGCCGATCGGGTCGCGCTTGGCGCGGCTCTCGACGGTTTCGAATGCACCGTACACGATCAGCTCTGCGACGGACTTCTTGCCGTCCAGCATGACGCTGTTCATGAACTTCGACAGAACCTCATCCCCGAACTTGGGATCAGGCAGGATGACCCGCTTTTCGGGACGACGACGACGTGCCATTTTATATTCCTTCTAAACTTCAGCCTGTGTGATCAAACATACCAGTGCCGACTTGCGTCGGTTGGCATTGATCGGCTTACTTCGGACGCTTGGCGCCGTACTTGGAACGCGACTGACGCCGGTCCTTCACACCCTGTGTATCGAGCACGCCGCGCAGGACGTGATAGCGAACACCGGGAAGATCGCGGACACGACCGCCACGGATCAGGACAACCGAATGCTCCTGAAGATTGTGGCCCTCGCCCGGGATGTAGCTGATGACTTCGCGCTGGTTGGTCAGGCGAACCTTGGCCACCTTGCGCAGAGCCGAGTTCGGCTTCTTCGGGGTCGTCGTGTAGACGCGGGTGCAAACGCCGCGCTTCTGCGGGTTGGCTTCCATCGCAGGGACCTTCGACTTGGCCTTCTGCGGATCGCGGCCCTTGCGGACCAGCTGGTTGATCGTCGGCATTGAAGCCTTCACCTTTCAAATGGTTACTTTGCTGGAGCCATTGAGGCGCCTGAGAATACAAAAAGGACCCTAGGAAGCGCAAAACGCTCCTCAGGCCCTGGAATGCATCCAGCAATGTTCAAGCATGCCCGGCGGGAAAGACTCCCGAAGAACAGGGCGCGCCTATAGGTCAGGAGTCAGCCGCGGTCAACACGGGGATCACCCCACCCTGCCCTGAACCCGACGCCAGATTGGTTGCACGTTCGACAATCGTGCGTCGGGCATGAACAGGTGCTTGCCCTGCCGCGGACATGGCGCTAGAGCCCGCCACCGCACAGGAGTGTAGCTCAGTTGGTTAGAGCGTCGGTCTCCAAAACCGAAGGCCCTCGGTTCGAATCCGAGCACTCCTGCCAGATCTTCTCACATCGCCGATCGACAGCTGCCGTTACCCATTGGTCAGCGGCCGACGTACTGCGCCTGTCACGATTGCACAAAACGCATTTCATAATGCAATTTGCGCAGTTGTGAAATTCGCTGCTGCGATGCACAAAGACTGTGCCTTTCAGGCATCCTCTCCTAAAACTTTTACGGCCGGTCTTTGACCGGCCTTTTTTTGGGTCTGCGCGCTGATATACCGATGTCGGTCCGTCACGCCGGCAAACATAACAGAAACGCAGGAGAGCGCCGCCGGCAAGACCGGCACCGGTTGACGGCCGGCGGGGGAGAGGGCGCAACCGCCCGCCCCCGCGCCTTCCGGTCCCGCCTCCTACGCATCCCCTTATGCTTTTAACCGTGTGCGAAAGGCTGGTGCATCGCGGCGTACGCGCTGCCGAGTCGGGCCATCACAGGGCCGCCCGGCGGACGCTGCCGCCCCGCCCCTTGCGTTCCGTCGGCGCGGAAGCTATCTGCGCCGCCATCCGACAGCGAGACGGACGCATGCCCGACCCCTTTGACGGGGCCCTATTGACGGGGCGACCCTTCACAGGGAGCGGGTTATGGGTCTATGCCTCGCTTCTTTTCATGTCTCCATCAGGCGGGTTCGAACAGCACCGTGGCTAAAACGTCCCCACTCGAATTCATCCGGCAGGTCCGCACCGAAACCTCGAAGGTTACGTGGCCGACGCGTCGCGAGACGATCATGACCGGGGTGATGGTCGTCATCATGACGACGATCCTGGCGCTCTTCTTCTTCGGCGTCGACTCGATCCTTCAGGCGATCGTCACCGCCCTTCTGAAACTCGCTCAATAAGGTCCGCACATGGCGCGCTGGTACATCATTCACGCCTATTCGGGCTTCGAGGGCAAGGTCCGCGACTCGATCATGGCAGAGGCGACCCGCATGGGTCTCGAGCAGCTCGTCGAGCAGATCGAAGTCCCCACCGAGACGATCACCGAGGCCCGCCGCGGCAAGAAGATCGCGGTCGAGCGTAAGTTCATGCCGGGCTATGTGCTCGCCAAGCTGAACATGAACGACGACGTCTATCACCTCGTCAAGAACACCCCCAAGGTGACCGGCTTCCTCGGCAGCATGGGCAAGCCGCAGGCGATCAGCGAGGCTGAGGCCACGTGGATGCTGAACAGCAAGGAAGAGGCCGCGGCCGCTCCCAAGCAGAAGGTCAAGGTCGACTACGAGATCGGCGATCAGGTCAAGGTGCTCGACGGTCCGTTCGCGAGCTTCAATGGTCTGGTCGAGGAACTCGATTTCGACCGCAGCCGCGTCAAGGTGTCGGTGTCGATCTTCGGTCGCGCTACCCCGGTCGAGCTCGAGTTCGAGCAGGTCGAACGCTCGAAGTAATCACCGCCTGAGCCTGCGGGCTCAATCGATACGAATGATCAAAGGCTGATGCTGCGACGCCGCGGCATCAGGCCTTTTCGTGTGTGGGTGAAAGCCGTACGCGCGCTGTAAGTTCGGCGCCCGCAAAAGCGAGAAAGCCGCGCAGCATGTGGCGCAGGCGGAAGCTGTGGAAGCGCCGGATATAGGGAAAGGGCCGCGTCCCCGCGCGGATTTCGCCGAGCGCATCGCCAAGGTCGCGGCGGATCGCGCCCAGGATTCGACGGTCGGTCAAGATATGCTTGGCGTAGAGCGCGCCGTCGCCATAGCCATAGCCCGCGAGCAGCGCGATCACCTGATCGGGCCGGCAGCGCCCATGATGATGCTCGACGGCGAAATAGGGGTCATAGGCCACGACCACCCCGGCCGCGATCGCGCGGAACAGGAAATCGGTATCCTCCGCCGCCACGAACCGCGCGCCGGCGCCGAACCGCGTATCGAACCGGCCCGTGCGCGCGATGACGTCGCGCGTGAAGGCAAGGTTCGCGCCCATCACGAACCCGCCGGGAAACGCGCCCGGCACCGGCTCCATCGGATGATCCTCTAGCTTCAG